>CBDTVJ010000007.1:0-24393 GCA_965363655.1 uncultured Halieaceae bacterium
GGCCAAGCTCGCGCAACTGTGGGTCGAGCTTACGCGCAGGATCACGGTAAAACTGAAAACCGCCTATAGCGTGTTTCAGGCAATCCGGCACCAGTGCAAAGACTGTCCACCAATTACCCGGCGTACCGGTGTCAGTGCCCGGTTCCTGCACCGGATCGCGCTCGCCAAACAACATGTCATACATACGCGTAGCAATTGGATCCGCCTCCGTCCTGGGAACCTGTCGCAATCGTGGCATCCTTAACTACTCCCTATTGTCATCAATGGCACCTGTAACCGTGCCGTGTCTATTGCGCTCAGGCAATCACTCCATCATTTTTCAGGGACTGGATTTCTGCATCGCTCAGTCCAAGCAATCCGGACATCACCTTGTCCGTATCCTGGCCAAGTAACGGAGCGGCACTGAAACTCTCCTCGTCCGTGCGGGACAGCTTGATCGGGTTACCCGGCCCGCGGGTGCTATTACCATCGGGGTGACCCAGTTCCACTACCATATTGCGATGCAGAACCTGCGGGTCAGCAAGGGCCTGGCTGAGGGAATTCACCGGCGAACAGGGAATTCCCTGTTGCTCCAGTTGTTCCAACCAGTAGTCGCAGGTATTGGTAGCGAGAACGTCATTGAGACAACGATTGATCAGTTCACGCTGCTGCCAACGCCCGGGCTGATTATCAAAAACCGGGTTATCAAATTCAGGGCAAGCCACCACCGTCTTCAGCTTCTGCCAGAAATTGTCGGTGATAACAGCAATCACCACCATGCCGTCTGCACAGTTAAACGTATCGTAGGGCACGTGGACAAAATGTGAATTGCCGATAGGGTAAGGGTCCTTGCCGGACAGGAAGTGCATGGTAGCCATATAGTTGAGCATCGAAACCTGGCAGTCCAACATCGATATGTCCACATGCTGACCCAGTCCACTGCGCTCTCTCTCATACAGTGCGGCCAGCACGCCCATGACGCCGAACATGCCGCCACCGAGGTCCCCCACAGGAATTCCCGCGCGCACCGGGTGCTCACGATCCGGCCCGGTGATTGACATACCACCACCGGACGCCTGGGCGACCTGGTCAAACGCCGGGCGCATGGCCCCTGGGCCATCGGAACCGAAACCGGTGACCGTACAGGTAATGATGCGCGGATTCACTTTACTCAGGGAGGCAAAATCGACCCCCAGCCGCTCGGGCACACCGGCGCCAAAGTTACTCAACACAATATCGGAGCAAGCCACCAGGCGATGGAACAGGGCGATTCCATGCGCGGATTTGAGATCGATCGCCACGCTTTGCTTGTTGCGATTGAGGGTAAGGAAATAGGCGCCCATCCCGTCCAGGGAGTTGTCAGGATCAGTCGCCAGCAACTTACGGGTACCCTCGCCCTGCAGGGGCTCCACCTTGATTGTCTCTGCGCCCAGGTCGGCAAGGATCATCCCACCATAGGGGCCGGACAACATATGCGTCAGGTCCAGTACACGCACACCATCGAGTGGTTTGTTCACCTGAAATAGAACTCAGCCAATGACAATACCAGCGAGATCCCCACCAGGGGGATCAACCAGCGACTCAATTGTCGCATGCGTTCGGGATCGGCAGGCTTGGCAAAGCGCTCCCCCAGCACCACCATCAAGCCCACACCACCAAAAATGCACAGCAATATCAACAAAAGATTATTCATCACCCTGCTCCCCCATCTTGCCCACCATGCCCACCATGCCCACGATGGGAATCGAAACCGGCACATCCACTCTGGACCTGCCCTCATCGCTCAAACCCTGACGCTCGGCACCCAGCAGTATGGCTGTGGGTCGAGTGTAGTCTACTTCCCGGTAGTCCAGCGAATCCTTTCCCGGGTGCGCGCCAAGCAATTGGAAATTCGCATCGCACAGCGGCGCCAATGCCTTATCCAGTGCACCTAGAGTGCGCGGGCCACAGTGTGAGCGCTGCGGATAGCGCCCTCGATATAGGCGACTCCATCGCAGTCCCCCGCGACGTGAGTCTCAAAGCCCTGCTCCAGGCACAATTGCGCCACGGATAAATCTCCTACGGCCCCGCTGGCCAGGATCACAGTATCCGCTTCGATCTCCACCTCGCCATCGCTACCATTGAGCAGCAGTGATTCACCCTTGATGCTGGCCACCCGGGTTTTATTGATCATCACTACCCCCAGGCGTTGCAAATCTTCCAGTACCCGCCAGCGCCTGACTACCGCCAGTTCTGCACCAAACTTCTCGCCTTCCTCTACCACCGTGACCTGCCGCCCCCGTTCTGCCAGGAATTCGGCCAACTCCAGACCCACCAGCCCGCCACCGACAATGCACACCCGTTTCTTCACCGGCATCCACCAGTAACTGAGACGGCGCAACAGGCGGGCGTTGCGGGTAACACCCATAAAACCAGCCAGTTTCAGCATCAGCCCCTGCCACCAGGCAAGCTTGGTGATAACCCCTGAATCCCCGCTACCTGTCATCAGGTCACGCATTTCATCTCCGCTGAAAACGTGGGCTAACTCCCTGCCGCTGATCGGTGGTGCATCCCGCCGCGCTCCGGTGGCCACCACAACTGCATCCGGTGCCAGTTGCGCGAGCAGCTCCCGGTCAACGCGGGTGCGCAAGCGCACATCGACGCCCAGTTGCCGCACCTGCCCCGCAAGATAGTCAATAAGCTTACCGTTTTCGGGATATACGATGGAGGAAAAGAATACGGTGCCGCCGAGGTCCCGCGCCTGCTCCACCAGGGTTACCCGGTGTCTGCGCAGGGCGGCCACCCGGGCCGCTTCCATGCCAGCGGGACCGCCACCAACCACCAGGATATGTCGGGGCTGCTCCGCCGGGGACAGCACGATTTCGTGCTCAAAGCCGGTGCGCACGTTCACCGCGCAACGCACATGGTCGTTGACAAAAATACGGCTGACACAGGTATAGCAGTAAATGCACGGCCGAATTGTTTCCGGCTCCCCGCGCTGTAACTTGTTGGGCAACTCCGGGTCCGCCAGCAGTTTGCGGCCCATGGCGATAAAATCCGCGTCGCCGCGGGCAATCACCTGTTCAGCTATCTCTGGCTCGATGCGACCGACGGCGATCACCGGAATCGCCAGGCGCGCCTTGATACTCGCGGCAAACGCCAGGTAACCACCCCTGCGGTGCACCAATGGCGCCTCGGTGAAGGCCGCCCCGGAGGCGGGATTGGCATAGGCACTGACATGAATGGCATCGGCACCGGCCGCTTCCGCCAACACCGCTGCCTCTATGGCATCGGCCAGGCGGATACCGCCATCAACCCGAAACTCCATGGAATCAATGCGACACCAGACCGGAAAATCCTGACCCACCTTGGCCTTAACCGCCTGGATAACCTCGACCAGCAGGCGCGAGCGATTCTCCAGGCTGCCACCGTATTCATCCTCCCGTTGGTTGGCATGGGGGGACAGGAACGCGGAAATGATATAGCCATGGCCAGCATGTATTTCGACGCCATCAAACCCCGCGCGCCGGGCGCGCTCCGCCGCTGCCGCGAACTGCTCCACCAGGGTGCGGAGGTCTTCCCTGTCCGCCACCTTGTATGCAACCTTGGCACCCTCTTTGGTAAACGTTTTGACGAAGGCTGCCATTTCATCTGGCGCCAGAGCGGCCATCATTTCATCCCTGGCCTTGGGGGGAATAGAGGGCACCAGCATGGGGCGGCCGGCAGAAATATCGCAGACGGCCACTTTACCCGCATGCTGCAGCTGCACTGCAGCCCGGCAACCATGCTGCTTGATGCGGCGCGCCAACTCACTCAAGCCGGGCAGGAATTCATCTGAGGAGATCGCCACCTGGTTGGGATTACAGGCACCTGACGGCCAGGCGATAGAGGCAACACCAACGATGAGCATGCCTGCACCGCCCCGGGCTCTCGCTTCATAGTAGGCCTGGATTCGTTCACCGCAATGACCATCTGGCTGGGACAGGTTAGTGCCCATAGGTGTCATGATAATGCGGTTGCGCAGTTCCAGTGGACCGATATGCCCACTGGATAACAGGTGCTTATAGCTCAAAGAAACTACCTCGTTACTTTGATTCACGGATATTGTGGGGCGTGAATGTTACAGACTCAAACAGAGTGTGCCTGCTTCAGTAGATGACGCGGTAGGCGTCGGCTACCTGCTCCACGCTATCCACACTACAATCGAGATCTTTCAGCAGGCCGTCCTGGATGCTGTACACCCAACCATGAACCGACAAACTCTGGTCAGACGCCCAGGCTTGCTGGGCGATGGTGGTCTGGCACACATGATCCACCTGGGTCTTGACGTTCAGCTCACACAGCAATTCCAGACGCGCGTCAATATTATCAATCGCTTCGAGCCTGTCGTGATACCGATGTTGCACATCCTTGATATTACGCAGCCAGTTATCGATCAGGCCATGTTCACCATTATCGTAGGCGGCCTGAATACCACCGCAGCCGTAATGGCCGACTACGATAACGTGTTTGACCTTCAACACATCTACCGCGAACTGCAACACGCTCAGGCAATTGAAATCTGTGTGCACCACCATATTTGCCACGTTGCGATGCACAAAAATCTCCCCAGGCAACAAACCGACAATTTGATTCGCAGGCACCCGGCTATCCGAACAGCCTATCCACAGGTACTCGGGATTCTGCTGCGCCGCCAGTTTTTCGAAAAACCCCGGATCACTGGTCTTGACGCTGTGCGCCCACTCCTGATTTTTCTCAAATAAGTTATCGAGTTTACTCAAAGTCCTGCCCTACACCATCATGGTACTGAGGCGCGATAAAGCCACGCAGTTACCGCCCCGCGATTTTGCGTCTTCCAGCGCCTTGACGCCCACTGACTCCATCTGCCGTGCCAACTGCGGCATATTGATGGCGGGAAACTGCTGCGGCTCCCAGGTCACCATACCGACACTGATACACACCTGGAGAACGGCACCACGCCCATCGTCAATGGAGAACTCTGCAACATCCTTGCGCATGCGCTCGGCGATCTCCTCGCCCAACATCTCACCACTGCCGGGAATCAAAATTGCAAAGCGGGGCCTGGCCAGGCGCGCCAGCATGTCCGTGGCTCGCAGGTCGGAGGACAGCCGCTCAGCCACCTTCTTGATCACAAACTGGCCGCGCCGCTTACCGTAGTGTTCGTACAGGTCCTCGTAATCGTCGATTTCCATCATCAGCACAGTGATGGGACTTTCCGCGCGCCGGGCCCGGGAGATTTCCCTGGCGATATCTTTTTCGAAACCGCGCAGGTTGCTGATCTGGGTTAGCGGGTCCAGTAGAGTCAATTGGGATATCTGCTGGCTAGTCACCATGTTTTTGAAGCAACTCGAGACGATGGAAGCCAGATGCGCCAACAATGCTTCTTCCGCCTCACCCAACACCAGTGAATCTTCCTGGTAACCCAGGTGCAGGCTGCCAATCATACGACCTGCATCCATCAAGGGCATCAGCAGCGCATAATCGACGCCCTGTTCGGACTTGAGCACCGCAAACATGCGGGAATCAGTAGCATCGATCAGCTCGACATCCGGTTCCAGGTCATACAGTTCCTGGATCGGGAACACGTCCTCCATTAATTTCAGGTTCTGGCCGTAGCGCTCCGCACCTATAATAAGGCTGGCAAGGATATCTTCGGGGTCATACAACCACAGCTCCGAGACACGGAACGAAAAATGCCGGGGCATGCTCACCAACAGGATCTCAAACAGCGCCTGCAAGTCGGACGCTTCCAACAGCATGTGCTCCAGTTGCTGGGCCTGCTGGTACAGGTAGCGGTTCACCGTGACCACTTCGGTCATGCGGCTTTCCCTGAGCTCTGACCGCGAGACCACGGGGGGAGCGCCCTCTATTTCCTCCCGCGTACCTGCCTGGTCGAATTGATCTGTCATTAAAGTCCCCTACGGCGCGCCCGGATGACCTGAGGTCCCGGACGTGTTCTTATTGGATAAGAAGTGTAAGCGCCCTATACTTGCGATGCAATGCCGCAGGCCCCACCAGACTCTCACCTGCCATAACCAGCCCCCCGGGACGGGCAAGAGGCAGGGCGGCGGATGAGTACTGCTGAGCTCCATACACCCCCGATTGAGGACAATCTGTTATGAAACTGACCGCTGAGTTGAGCCTCTACCCCTTCAAGGAGGGTTACATTGAAGTCATCAAGGCCTTTATTGAGGCCGCCAACAGGCACCCGGACCTCACCATTATCAGCAATGCGATGAGCACCCAGATCTGTGGTGACCACGATAAAGTGATAAACCTGATCAGCCGTGAACTGCAGGCCAGCTACGAGAAATTTGGCAGGCAGGTACTGGTGTGCAAGCTCATACCCGGGGAACTGGCTATCAAGTAGTCGCGCTGCCACCATGGACATTACCCTGCCGCGCCCTATCCAGCAAAAACTGGAGCAGACCCTTTCCCAGTGGGCTCAATGGCAATGCGAAGCCCCTCTGGAGCGCGCACCGCAAGTGGTGGAGGTCCTGTCCCCGGGCCACAGCAACTTCAGTGTACTGGTGGAGACACCAAAGCGTTTCGTGGTGCGCATCGACGGCGTTAATCCCACCACCAACGGCCTGCAGCGGCAGAGCGAATGGCGCACCCTGCTGGCAGCCTCCCGCGCAGGCATCGCGCCACCGGCACGCTACTTCAATCCCGAGTTGGGCTCTATGGTCTGTGATTTTCTCGAGCATGATGCTGTGCAGGACCGGCCTTTAACCGAAGTAGCCGATCTGCTGCGCCGCATTCACACACTTCCCGCCAGGCATCACCGCCTGGATATCGGCGAACGGGTTTTGCGTTATGAGAAGCTGCTTGAACACAAGGGCCACAGCATGGGCGAGCAGCTAAGAGACTGCCAGGCTAGCGTCACAGAGCTAATACCCGGCCTCAACCAGCATCCAGGCGAGCCCGTGCTGTGCCACAACGATCTGTTAAAGGCCAACCGCATCTACAGCGGCGGGGCCCTGTGGGCTATTGACTGGGAATACTGCGCCATGGCGTCACCGTGGTACGACATTGCCGTGGTGGCCAACGGCGACTCGATGAGCGGCAGTGACACTGAGGAGTTACTGCAAGCCTATCTGGGCAGGGCCGCCCGGGACGAGGAGCGCGCTGCATTGCAGCACTTCGGCAGCGTCTACTGCTACCTGGAATTGCTGTGGTACCTGGCGCTGGAGCGACCGGTGCTACTTGCCGATGAGATTGAACAGAAAACGCAAACGCTGATGGAGAGTCTGCGGTCGCACTAATCCCGGAAATTACTGAATTGCAGGGGAGCGCCGAAATCCTCGTCGCGCAACAATGCCATCACCTGCTGCAGGTCATCACGCTTTTTCCCGGTCACCCGTACCTGCTCCCCCTGGATCTGGACCTGGACTTTCATTTTCTCGTTCTTGATACGTTTAACAATCAATCTGCACTGATCGCTATCCAGACCGTGGCGCAGCTGCACCGACTGCCGTACCTGCTTACCCGTGGTTTCAATCTCCCCACAATCCATCGCCCCGGCATCAATATCACATTTAATCAGGGCGCTGCGCAGCATGTCCTCCATCTGGTTCACCTGGAAATCTGCTTCGGCGACTATCATCACCCGTCGCTCCTCGCGTTCAAATGACGCCGCAACGCCCTTGAAATCGAAGCGGGTGGTCACGATCCTCGAGGCCTGGTCAACGGCATTGGTCAGCTGGTGTAAATCCACTTCCGAAACAATATCAAACGATGGCATAGTATCTGTCCTCGAACTTTCAGTAACATGGGCTACATAATAATGGGCTGCCACCAGTTTTCAATCCCGGTAGTTGGATTTCGTCTTTGAGTAAGCACCACTGGCACATCCTTGGCGCCGGTGCGATCGGCTGCCTGTATGCCGAGGCCCTGCACCGGGCAGGCTGCCAGACCACACTGTTACTGCGTAGCGGCGGGCCGGGGCAGCAAACCCTGGTGGTGGAACGCGAGGAAAGTCGCTGTGAAACCCCCGTGCCCATTGCCAGCCCGGAAAACTGTGGCAGGATCTCCCACCTGCTGGTGACGACGAAAGCCTATGACGTACGCAGTGCAGTGCAAAGTATCGCCCATCACCTGGACGCGGACAGCACCGTCCTGGTGTTGGTGAACGGTATGGGCCTGGCGGCACAACTGCAGCGAGATTTTCCACAGCTCGATATCTTTAGCGGCACCACCACCGCAGGCGCCTACCGCATCGCCCCCCTGCACATCCGGCACGCAGGCCATGGTGAAACCCGTATCGGGCGGGTGGGACAGGAACAGCCCGCGCCGTGGTTCCATTCCTGGTCTCGCGCCCTGGCCGACTGCGTATGGGACAGGGATATCGACGCCGCCCTGTGGCAGAAAATGGCGGTAAATTGCGCCATCAATCCACTCACAGCGTTACACCGCTGCCGCAACGGCGACCTTGCCCAGCGACCCGAGCTGGCGCGGCAGGTCGCCTCTGTGTGCACTGAGATTACACAGGTCAGCTATGCTGCAGGCTTTACCAGCACAGCCCAGACCCTGCAGCAAACTGTCGACAGGGTTATCGCGGGCACTGCCGCCAATCGCTCTTCGATGCTGCAGGACGTCAGCGCAGGAAGGCAGACCGAAATCGACTACATCACCGGCTACCTGCTGCAAGTGGCCAGGGATCACGGTATTGTGGCCCCTCATAACACCGATCTGTTTGAGAGAGTCAAGAATATTGCTGACTGAATCCCTGCCCCTGCAGACATTACTGCCACCTGCCGGACTATCCTGTCTCGCTGTGGTCGCGCTGGTACTGTGTGATTTTCGTGACTTTCGCGCCGGCCGCTATCTATTCAAACCACTGGCCGCGGCGGCCTTCATCTGGTTGGCGGTCTCCCTGGATGCTACTGCCACTGCCTATGGCAGTTGGATGCTGGTAGCGCTGGTATGCTGCATGATCGGCGACCTGTGCCTGATGCTGGAGGACGAGAAAGCCTTTCTCGCCGGCCTTACGGCGTTTCTATGCGGGCATTTATTATTTGCGTTTGCTTTTCTCCAGCTGCCAACCAGCCCCATGGGACTGGCGCTGACCATCGTGCCCGCCCTGGTATTGCTGGTGGGTGTGGGGCGCTGGCTCGGGCCACACGTCCCGGCCGCTATGAAAATACCGGTGGCCCTCTACGTCCTGGTTATCACCGCTATGCTGCTCTGCGCCGGTTCAACCGCCGGCCACCCGGCCGCCACATTGATCATCTGCGGCGCCTGGGGTTTCGCCTGCTCAGACCTGGCCGTCTCCCGGCGGCAATTCGTCAACCCATCACGCGTCAACGGACTGTGGGGCACGCCCCTGTACTTCCTGTCCCAGATGGTACTGGCCAGTTCAATAGCGCTGGTATGATTCACTGGTGCCATTCACTGGTACAACGCGCGGGTAGTGGTGCGCACGATATCCTGCCACTGTTGCAGTGACATATCCGCAAACATCACACCCTGGCGGTTGAATATCTTGCCATCCTGCTTGCGCGTAATCGCAAAGACGCACAGGTCTTCGACGCAGCGCAGGCCGGTCTGGAACACCTGCTCAGCCTGTGATGGCAGCTTGAGCTGGGCACTCTCGGAATAAAGCGTGGTAGCGGTAGCCGCCCCCACCGGGCCGATAACGTAGAGCTCACCCAGGCGTTCGCCCAGGGCCGCCTTGACCTCTCCCAGCAACCACTGACGGGACATACCCCGCGGCAAATCAACCGGTGCACTGAAACTGATGCTCGGCTCCTCGAACTGGACCAGCGCGACACGCCGGTGCAGCGCAATACCCACCGGCACAGTGGTGATGGCAATAAGGGCCACAGCTGTCCCAGCCCGGGTCGACCAGTGACTTGCCCGCAGCGCCTGCCACAGCCGGGCGAGGCGACCACCGGGGCGAATAACCTGGGATCGCGCCGCTGCGCCGAGTTCTGCCGGCACCTGGGGAGGAATATCCTCGGGGGATTCATGACGAAAACAGGGACGGGCTTCGCGCAGCAGGCTGTTACTGGCCGACATCGGTATGTCCCGCGCTGCCGCCCGCAGCACCTGCCGCACGCGCAGCGTGCTAGCGGGTCGCTGGGCGGGATCTTTATGCAGCAGTTCGCCGATTATTGCCACCAGTTCCCGGGGTATCACTTCCTGCGAACTGGCCACCTCCTCCAGCGGGCGGGGTGAGTGCCTTAGCAATAGCTCCCGATCCAACTGATCGCCTTTAAAAAAGGGCTGTTCACCGCTCAGCATCCGATACAGCAAGACACCCAGCGCAAACAGGTCAGAGCGTTCGTCCAGAGGTAGCCCGAGATATTGCTCTGGAGAGAGCGCCGACCAGCTACCAGCCGCCCATCGCCGGGAGGGACTCTCCCCCCTGTTTCTGGCAATGCCGAAATCGGTGAGCTTGGCCCTGCCCGTTTCGGTGATAAGAACATTACCTGCCTTGAGATCACCGTGCACGATATGCTGATGTCGAGCGGCCGCCAGGGCACCTGCGATATCAGTCCCCACCGTCAATACACTGGCCAGTGAAGGGCGCACGGTGCGCAGGAGTTCCTCCAGGTTACAGCCGGGCACATACTCCATCACCAGGCCCAGGTGCGCACTGGACTTGATAACATCGTGGACCTGCACCACCTTCGGGCTCTGCATGCTGGCTACCAGTCTTGCCTCATGCAGCAATTCATTGCGCGCCTTGCGCCGCGACGGCAGATGATAAATCTTGATGGCTACCCGGCGGTGCAAGCGCTTGTCGTAACCCAGGTAAACACTGCCCTGGCCACCCCGATTGATAAGCCGCAGTATGCGATAGGGCCCTACGTAACTATCCAAGGCCGCTCACTTAATGCCAATCCAGGGGTAACTGGCGCAACCGGGTACGCAGGCTGTTCAGGGAGACACCCAGTTGCGCGGCGACGGCGCGACTGTTCCCGGCGTGCTCCGCCAACGCTTGCTGCAACTCGTCCTGCGGAATCTGGTTGGCGAGGCGGTAACGTCCCGCAGATGCCTCGATGCGGCGATACACAGCGGTGCGGGACACACCCAGTTGCCGGGCCACTCCCAAAGGTTCAAAGCCGTTGGATGCCATCGCCTGGTCGAACTGATCGTCCTCTATGTCCTGTATTCTCCGGCGCGGGGGTGCATGACTGCTAACTGTAGTGTCATCTATGCCGGACAGGGTCGAACGGAGGCTATCCGTTAGCACCGGGGTGGTGGTACTGGCCAGCACCAGCTGTTGCGCAGCATTGGCGAGTTCCCTGACATTACCCGGCCAGCGGTAACACAGGAAACTTAAAAACAGGCTGGCCCAGGCCGCGATATCAAGCGCAAGACTTTTCGAGTGAGGCAACAGGGCAGAGCGCCCGTGCTCATGGACGCTTTTATGCAGGAAGAACAGCAGCAGCTCCCCCACGTCCTCCGGGTGCTCCCTAAGAGGAGGCGTTAAAATCTCACACGCCCCCAGGCGGTGGCGCAACGCCGCCTTGAAGCCACTGTCATGGCCTTCGATATCCGCATCCGTGGCGGAAATCACACGCAGATCCACATGCCGAACAGGCCCACCGACAGATTGCACTTCTCGCTGCTGCAGGGCACGCAACAGCTGCGGCTGGACCTCCGCAGAGGTATCCCCGATCTCATCCAGGAACAAACTGCCCCCTTCCGCCTGGTCGAAATATCCCGGCGCCGCCCTGTCTGCACCGGTAAATGCACCGCGTGCGCTGCCGAACAGGGCTGCGGGAGCAAGCTCCCTGGGAATTGCAGACATATTAACGCTGACCAGCGGCCCAGTATTACGGCTGCTCGCCCGATGAATGGCGGTCGCCACCAATTCCTTTCCCGTGCCGGTCTCACCCCGAATAAGAACATCGAGGTCACTGGCAGCCGCCGTGGCAAGCTGTTCTCGCAATCCCTGCATACAGGGGCTGCTACCGCGCAGCAAATCGTCACCCACGGATTCTACAATTGCGGGCAGCCCAACCTTAACCAGACGCAGCAACAGCACAATGCTGTGGCCCAGCAACAAGGGTACACCCGCCCGCAGTTCATCCTGTCCCAGACTGGCAAAGTCATACAGTTCACTGCCTGCAACACGACAGCGACTGGCGCCCTGGGGACGACGGATGAGCAACTGCCCGCCACTGTAATCAAACTGCAGCGCCCGACGACTGATATGCGGATCCAGCAGTGGCGCGGCGCCGTGCTCCTCCCCGTGACCAAAGTCCGGACTGCGGCGACCCATCACCCAGGGAGCAGTCGCACTGCATTTTGGCACCACGGCCCGCTGCCCAATCCGGCGGGTATCCGGGTGAAACACCAGTGTCAACGCCAGCTCCTCGGCCACAAGCTCCGCCTGCAGCATGGAGGCCATGGCGGGCAAAGTCCTGTTGGTGTCGGTATTGTCCAGCATCGCTACTCCGACCCACCGGTTTTTGGTGGGTGCAGGGGTTTTCATTAAAGCTTAGCAGCCAGCTGGAAAAACGCTGCAAAAATTGGGAAGACTAACTCCGAGGCACCGTGCCTTATATCGTTCCTGCAGCGCTAACGAGGCCGCAAGCGTTTCAGTCCAGCAGGACTACCAGCGATAACAGCGCCAACCAGCAGGCGGCACTGCGGAATAACAATTGCCCCGTCTCTTCATTCTGCATGGCGGCACACTCACCGAATGAGCGTTCACCAGAAACAGGGTCAGCAGCACCCAGCGCAGCGGTTCCCACCTCGTACAGCAGTTCCTCGGCCGACATGCCCACATCCAGCAAACCATCCAGCAGCAAGTCCCGGCTACGCACAAAATCACCGGCAAAACCAAAGGCGGCAGCCAGCAGCCGCGCGGGCACCCAGTCGACCAGGAACAGGCAACGCTCTACCAGCTGTCCTTCAAAGCGATGCCTACACAGGTGCAATAGCCGGTAGGCCAGTGCCCCCACCGGACCCAGTAAAACGAAGTAAAACAGCACAGCAAACCAACGCTGGTAACCCTCGTAGAAAAAACCCCGCTGCACCAGCGCGTCGACTTCCTCAGGTGAAGCAGGGCTCTCGCGGGCTTCGGTCCATCCGAGATCTGGCAGAGTACTGAGATACGCGCCTTCAAAATCGCCCTGACGGCAATGGCTGCGGTAATCGGCCATAAGCTGGTGAAAATCCCTGCGACCAAGGGAATACAGCAGGAGCACAACGGCAAGGGCAATCCATGGCAGGCCAAAAAACCACGGTTCCAGGACGTTCAACAAACCCTGTGCAAGCAACGCCGGCAACCCGACTGCCAATACCAGGCGGCCCACCGCGCCGACACCCAGATCAGCAAGGGCGGATTGCCAACGCCGAAACCACTGATCCCGATGAATCCGGCCAGCAGAACCCCAAATTCGCATCAGGATCAAAGCGATAATAATAGCCAAAAACGTCATACCAGACTCCCTGTTATCTACAGTTCACTGCGGTAGCGCTGCCAATCGAAGGCCGGGCCCGGGTCTGTCTTACGACCCGGGGCGATATCACTGTGGCCAACAATTCTGGCGGCATCCATGGCGGGAAAATAATCTACAAGGGCCACGGTAACGGCCGCCAGGATGGCGTACTGAGCGTCCGTGTACGGATCTTCGTCGGTGCCCTCCAGTTCAACGCCAATACTAAAATCATTGCAGTTTTCCCGCCCTTGATAGCAGGACTGGCCGGCATGCCAGGCCCGCTGCAACAGGTTGACGAACTGCAGCAATTGCCCGTCACGCTGGATCAACAGATGCGCCGACACTTCAATATCACGGATCTCTTCGAAAAAAGGATGTTCATCCCAATCCAGGCAGTTGGTGAACAAGCGCTCTATACAGTCGCCACCATAGCAACCCGGAGGCAGGGAGATATTGTGAATCACCAGCAGCTCCGGGTCACACCCCGGAGGCCGGGGACTGCAATTGGCAGACGACACTTTTCTGGCCTGCTGCAACCAGCCTTCATGCACAGTGAATTCCATACGCCGGTTTTTTTCCTTCCACTACATCTCTGGATTTCTTGATAAACAGTCTAACCCGAAATCATTACCGGCAGGAGAGTGCAGCAACAACTTTGGGCGGGATTAACAGGCGTGGGGCAGAGCTGCTACAATCGCCTGCACTTTTTCACTGCCCATCCATGCTTTATGAGCCAGACCAATACGCAGAAATTCGCCCCTGACCCGCAAGTTGTAGTGCAAAACGTACGTGCCGCCTTACGGGAGGACATTGGCAGTGGCGACATTACCGCCGCCCTGATCGCAGCGGGAACCAATGCCACGGCTCGGGTCATTACCCGCGAAGACGGCGTCCTCTGCGGCAGCGACTGGGTCAACGCAGTGTTTGCCGAAATCGACCCAACTATCAGCCTGCAGTGGCAGGCCCATGACGGGCAGGCAATCAAGGCGGGAGATGAGCTGCTCACAGCCAGTGGCCCGGCGCGCAGCCTGCTCACCGGGGAACGCGCTGCCCTGAACTTCCTGCAATTATTATCCGCCACTGCCACCACATGCCGGCGCTTCGCAGACATTGTATCCAACACGGGTACCCGCTTACTTGATACGCGTAAAACCATTCCCGGCTTACGTATCGCCCAGAAGTACGCCGTACGCTGTGGCGGTTGCCACAATCACCGCATCGGGCTCTATGACGCTTTCCTGATCAAGGAAAACCACATCAGCGCCTGCGGTGGTATCGCAGCGGCGGTGCGGGCGGCCCGCGAGCACGCACCCGGCAAACCGGTAGAGGTAGAAGTAGAGAGCCTGGAAGAACTGGAGCAAGCGCTGGCGGCAGGCTGCGACCGTGTCATGCTGGACAACTTCTCCCTGGATGACATGATCACCGCCGTCGCACTGGCGGGTGGACGTGTCGAACTGGAGGCATCGGGGAACGTCAATGAGAGCACCCTGCTGCCCATCGCCCAAACCGGCGTGGATTTTATTTCCATCGGCGCCCTGACCAAGGACTGCAGGGCGCTGGACCTGTCCATGCGCCTGGTTTAGCGAAAAACCGCTTTGCAGTATCGTTTTCGGTTGCTGGCAACTGACTAAAGCAGCTGCCGTTTACTGACAATCACGCCGTTATTATCGGCATAGACAAAATCCCCCGGCGCAATGTCCACCCCACCGATGCGGATGTCGATATCGCGCTGCCCCACGCCCAACTTCTCCGTTTTCACGGGGCAGGTACCCAGGGCCTGCACCCCCAGCGCTATTTTACCAATTTCATCTACGTCGCGAATAACTCCGTTGATAACCAGCCCGGCCCAGCCGTTGTTCGCTGCTTTCTCCGCCAACATATCCCCCAGCAGCGCCCGGCGCCGGGAGCCGCCACCATCAACCACGATGACGCGGCCCTGCCCCGGCTCATCGACCAAGGCTTTCACCAGGGAATTGTCCTCATGGCATTTGATAGTGACCGCAGGGCCCGCGAACTGCTTGACCCGTCCGAGATTGAAAAACTGCAGTTCCACTGCATTTACCTCCGGGGCTTCGTCACAAAGGTCCGGGGTAGAGATTGTCGTCATAGCGGCTCCAGGCTATCGATTTTGCCGGGCATTATACTGCAAGGCCGCATGGCAAAGGAGGGATTGCAGCTGCCGGGAGTGCCTGCACCGGCAGACACGGCTTGCGGCCCGGGTTGGCAATTGTCCTGAGAACGGTATAATTCCGGCAAGCTATAGATAACTTTCATTTCATTCACCCAGTGAATGCGGAGTACGCCGTGAAACTCAACCGAATTGACCTCAACCTGCTGGTTTACCTGGATGCCCTGCTACGCGAGCGCAATGTCACCCAGGCGGCAAACCAGCTCAGCCTGTCGCAGCCGGCCATGAGTAACGGCCTGCGCCGCCTGCGAGAACTGTTCGACGACCCCCTGCTGGTTCGCACCAGCGAAGGTATGACACCGACCGAGCGTGCACTGGAGCTGGAGCCTGTGGTTCGGGAGGTGCTGAGCAAGGTGGATCATGCGGTGCAACCGCGCACCGCTTTCGAGCCCGGCGAGGCACACCGGGTATTTCGTATCATGGCCAGCGATTACGCTGAATCCACCTTGTTTCCCGCCGTACTGGGCAAGCTGCGCACCCTGGCCCCGGGCCTGACCCTGGACATCATGACGCCCTCCGATGTCAGTTTTCTCGATGTGGAACGCGGCAAAGTGGACATGGTCATCAACCGCTTCGACGCCATGCCCCAGTCTTTTCACCAGATACACCTGTGGAACGATAGCTTCACCTGCGTGCTCAGCCCCGAGAATCCGGTGCTCGAGGACTTCACCCTGGACAGCTACCTGAAAGCCAACCATATCTGGGTCAGCAAGACCGGCATGGGCGTCGGGGTGGGTGTGGACCCGAGCGACGTGCAGAGGCTGGGTTGGGTGGATGTGGCCCTGAACAAACTGGGCAAGAAACGCCAGATCCGCGTATTCACCCGGCATTACCAGGCCGCCATGACCCTGGCCGAACAAAATGACCTGATTGTCACCCTGCCCACCCGTGCGGCACAGCTGAAACTGGACAATCCGCGGGTGGTGCTGCGCGCGCCGCCGCTGGAAATACCGCCACTGGAGTTAAAAATGGCCTGGAGCCCCCTGTTACAGCACAATCCCGCCAATAAATGGCTGCGCAAACTGATCGCCGATACCGCCAGGGAACTGGATGGCCAGGAACCAACACTGTAACGCGCTATTCACAAGTAAAATGCCGGTGATAAAAGCGATAAATTAGCTAAATTAAGGTCTCCCCCCTAAAATTACTTGCCAGAGCCGCGGACTTTGCCGTGGGAAGCTATTACGAGGGATTTCACCATGACTGATAGAGTCCAGCAGGGCGGCCTGCAGATCGCAACCGAACTCCACCAACTCCTGGAGAAAGATATTGCACCGGGCACCGGCATTGCGCCGGCGAGCTTTTGGCTAGCCCTGGAAGATATCGTCAATTCACTGGGCCCGCGCAACCGTGAACTACTGCAGATTCGCGACGACATGCAGGCAAAGATTGATGCCTGGCACCGGGCCAATCCCGGACCAGGCTACGACCGTGCCGCCTACAAAACATTCCTGCAGGACATCGGCTACCTGCTACCCGAAGGTCCTGACTTCAACATTAGTACGGCAGGGGTGGACGAGGAAGTCGCCACCCTGGCCGGCCCACAGCTGGTAGTTCCGGTAATGAATGCCCGCTATGCCCTGAACGCGGCCAACGCCCGTTGGGGCAGCCTGTATGACGCGCTGTATGGCACGGACGTCATCCCCGAAGACGGCGGCGCCGAAAAATCCGGCGGCTACAATCCGGTGCGCGGAGACAGGGTTATCGCCTACGCCCGCGACTTTCTCAACCGCCACTGCCCGCTGTCCACTGGCAGCCACAGCGATGCCCGCGCCTACGCAGTCGTCGACGGCGCCCTGCAGGTCGCCCTGGCGGACGAGCGGACCACCGGCCTGGCCCAGCCCGGGCAACTTCGAGGTTTTAGCGGCGACGCCAGCGCACCCACCAGCGTACTGCTGCGCCACAACGGCCTGCACATTGAAATCCAGATCGACCCCACCAGCCCCATCGGCGCCACCGACCCCGCCGGTGTAAAAGACCTGGTGCTGGAAGCCGCTCTCACCACCATCCAGGATTGCGAAGACTCAGTAGCGGCAGTCGATGCACAGGACAAGGCCGTCGCCTACCGCAATTGGCTGGGCCTGATGCGCGGCGACCTGCAGGACAGCTTCGCAAAAGGTGGCAAAACCATGACCCGCAGCCTGAACAGCGACCGACGTTTCGCCACCGTGAACGGTGACGAGTTGGTGTTGCCAGGCCGCAGTCTCATGTTTGTGCGCAACGTTGGGCACCTGATGACCAATCCGGCGATACTCGACGCCAACGGCGAGGAAATCCCGGAAGGCATCATGGATGGCATGTTTACCGCCATGATCGCCCTCCATGACCTGCACAAGGCAGCGGATGCGCCGCGCAATTCTCGCCAGGGCAGCGTTTACATCGTCAAGCCAAAAATGCACGGCCCGGATGAAGTGGCGTTTACTTGCGAATTGTTCGACCGCATAGAAGATGCCCTGGGCATGAATCGCAACACGCTGAAAGTGGGCATCATGGACGAGGAGCGCCGCACCACCGTCAATCTCAAGGAGTGCATCCGCGCCGCCAGTGCGCGCCTGGTATTCATAAACACTGGCTTCCTGGACCGCACCGGCGACGAGATCCACACCAGCATGGAAGCCGCCGCCATGACGCCCAAGGCTGCCATGAAGCAGGAGCCCTGGATCAACGCCTACGAAGACTGGAATGTCGACATCGGCCTGAGCTGCGGACTCCTGGGCAAGGCCCAGATCGGCAAGGGGATGTGGGCCATGCCGGACCTGATGGCCGATATGATGAAAAACAAGATCGCCCATCCCCAGGCCGGCGCGAGCACCGCCTGGGTGCCCTCCCCTACGGCGGCGACCCTGCACGCTATGCACTACCATGAAGTGAATGTAGCCGCGCGACAGGCCGAACTGCAGGGTAGGACACGTGCATCCCTGGACGACATCCTGACCATTCCCTTGAAGGGTGCTGCGGGACTGACTGAGGAAGATATACAGCGTGAACTGGACAATAACGCCCAGGGTATTCTCGGTTACGTGGTGCGCTGGATTGACCAGGGGGTCGGATGCTCCAAGGTACCTGACATCAATCACGTGGGGCTGATGGAAGATCGCGCCACCCTGCGCATCTCCAGCCAGTACATCGCCAACTGGCTGCGTCATGGTGTGTGCAGCCAGCAACAGGTCATGGCCACTCTGGAACGCATGGCCGCAGTGGTGGACCAGCAGAATGCCGGTGACCCCAACTACCGCAATATGGCGCCTGATTTCGAGGGTAATATTGCTTTTGAAGCGGCCTGTGACCTGGTCTTTCGCAGCGCAGAACAGCCCAGCGGTTACACCGAGCCGGTACTGCACTCCCGACGCAGGGAGGCCAAGGCGAAATACGGCTGCTAAACGGCTCTGGTCATTGCGGGCAGGCGGTCGCGTTTAGCGCCCGACAACGATCACGATGGTGCCGACTGCTCGTCACCCTCATCGGTCGTATCCTTGAATTGCAGGTTGGTCAACTGCTCTGAGAGCAGCCCGATCAGGAAGATGATCATACCGCTGAGCATCAACAGTGTACTCATGTTGGTAAACTGCCAGCCGCTCTTGATGGAGGTGACAATATAGTTGACGAACCCCAGGCCGGAAACGACCACCGCAGTCGGGAAATACACTTTCAGGGGAGAATAAAGCGTACCCACCTTGAATATAATGAGGAAAAACCGCACCCCATCGCGCAGCATACTGATATGGCTTTTCCCCACGCGCTTTGACACAGTGATCGACACAAAGCCCACGGAGTATCCCGCCCGGAAAAATGCCATGGTAGAGGTGGTTGGGTAACTGAAGCCATTGGGAAGCAAGTACAGGAAACTCAGGAACTTCTTGCGATTGACACAGCGAAAGCCTGACGTCAGGTCTTCGATCTTGCGATTGACCATCCAACTGGCGAAGCCATTATAAAACGCGTTCGCGCTCCAGCGGGCCACATTGGCCTGGGCGCCGCGCCCACTGCGAGCTCCCACGACAAGGTCGTACCCTTCCTCAACCTTGAACAACAGCTTTTCGATATCCGCCGGGCTATGCTGGCCATCACCATCCATCATGATCAGGTAATCGCCAGTCGCTACCCGGGCACCGGCCTTGATGGCGGCGCCATTACCCTTGGCATAGGGGTGTGTGACCACCCGCACGCCCGCGTCCAGGCAAACCTGCTCGGTCTGGTCGGTCGAGCCATCATTAACGACAATGATTTCAGCCTCGGGGTAGCACCCTGTGAGCTCGGGCAACAGGGCAGCCAGGCCCAGCTCTTCATTCCTTGCCGGTACGATAATTGAAATTTTCAATCGCTACTTCTCCAGGTACAATCCCAGGGTTTGCTGTTCACCCACTGTCAACTTGCCCTGCCTATCCAGTTGCTGCAATGTAGCGATCGCTTCCCGGGTGGCATTCGTCTTACCCAGGGCGGTCGAAAAATGCAGTTTCATGAGTAAGCCGCGCTTGTTCCCAGGGGACAGCGCCAGAAACCTCTCCACGTAGGCGTAGGCGTTATCATACCTTCCAAGTGCATTCTCCAGTACCGCTAAATTCGAATATATATTGGCCGATGCTTTCTGGCGAAAATCATCAACCAGGAAAATCTCGGCCAAACGGTCTGCAAATCGAATACGATCAAATTCGGGGCAACGGTTTTCCTGTAACAAACGCACCATTGTCAACAAAGTCGTTACCGAGCTCAATGGCCTGTCCGGGTTAACCTTGCCGAGCTTATCAATCAGCTCTGGTGAAACCGCTCTATTGGACAGGCAGCTCAAGGCGAGATTGCGAATTTCATAGTCGCCAAAACGCTCATTCAAGCCAGCGGCGTTACCGCTGGACTCAAAAGCCTTCATTGAATAATGTCGAGCCGCATCGATTTGCCCGCTATTTGCCATCTGCACAGCCATATCTGTGTTGGCCCGACTGGAATCAGGGTGTGCGTTCAATTGGCTCAGGATTAGAAGGGGACGACTGGACCAGATCTGCACCTGGGAACTGGTCAGCGCCGCCAATACCACCAAGCCTACAGCAAGGCACACCAGTGCCGGGGCTGCAGGCTCCGGCCAGCGGTTAACCAGGGCGGCAAACAGGGCACCGACCCCTATGAGAAGCCCGATTGCCGGGAAATAATTGCGATGTTCAAAATAAAGCTCCAATGGCAGAACCGTGGACTCTACACTGTGTCCCAGCAGGAACCAGGCTATGCCAAACACCAGCCAACGCCCGCTGCGCCAGCGCAATAATAAGACTGAAACCAAAGCTAGCACCAGCCAAGACAGCACGGCGTATTGCGTGGAAGCGGGCTCCGACAGGGAACGGGAAAGGACAACATCGTCGTGGTACAGACCCATGCGCGTCACTTGAGGGGCAAACCACTGACCAACATAGTCCCAGACGATGCGGCTCTCGGTGAGCAGGCGCTCTGCGAGGGAGAATGGCCGCCCTGAAAAGTCCGCCACCAATGCCTCATACCTAATCAGCAGTAGCAGCAACAGTGCACTCGCTCCGATAACAATCAGCCCGAGTGACAGCGCTCGCAACCTGGGCAGCACAACTCCGCCGGGACCCCTGAACTCAAACCAGAGCACCTCCATCAACAACAGGACAGGCACCAGGACAATGGCGTTCTCTTTCGCCAGCAGACCGATGAAAATCAGCAAAGGCACAGGGAGAAACCGCAGCAAACCATTTTTCCCGGCGATCAGGCCAAGGCGCCAATAGACATAACTAATGCTCGCCGCCAACATGAAGAAGGTGGCCAGCATGGCCATCCGCTGCACCGCATACAATACCGTGCTGACCAGTAGTGGATGCAATAACCAGATCGCACCAAGGATAACCGCCAACCATTGATAGCCCGGGATACCGAGAAAGCGGAACAACAGCCAGAGCAACCAGATCAGCAATCCACCGTTGATGGCGTGCAGAACGATATTGACCTTTTTACTACCGACAATACCCTCGTCCAGATAGAGCTTCTCCAATACAAAGCTCCCCATAGAGACGGAACGTCCAAAAAGCCCGGAGGTGTCACCCAAAACATAATCCCATGCCAACTCCGGGTTATTCTTTATATCCCCCATCACCAGTAAGCTGGATCGATCGTCGAGCAGTTCCGGACCGGAGATTCCCGGCCAGTAAGCCCAGACAGTAAGCAGCAGCAAACACAGCGCCAGTAGCAGCGCCATTACAGCGCTACCGGGCCGCACTTTTGCCCATGATGCTGGTCGCTTCAATGGTCAAAGATCTCCCGTATGACAGCCAACTCGCGCCGGTGCTTGTCACGCCGCAGCCACTCCCGGATCGCCTCGTAGGTGGCGGCAGTGTCATCCTGACTGTGATATTGCGCCAGGTAGGCCATTGCCTGGCTGCTATCCGGACTGATTACTGCGGCCCGCTCCAGCGATGCCAGCAGCACCTCCTCCCCGGTATTGTCAGCGGCTCGCACCAACCGGTAACGGTATCCCAGCAAATCCATGCTGGCGGGATAGCGCTCACTGAGCTGATCCACCATCAAACCCACCCGCTGCCGCTCACTCTCATTTCCAGCCCTGATAACAAAGGCTATCAATGCGCCCAGCGCGGTGTAGTCCGAAGACTGCATCCGGCGGGTCTGTGCCAGCTTTTCCATCACTCCCAGCCAGTCATTTTGCTCAGCGAGAGCGGGGAAATGGCCTTTATCGAGCCGGTAAAGCATGACCAGGGCGGCGAAATCACGGGCGTCCCTGCTGTACATTCCCTGGTAATAACGGCGCGCGGTCACCGCCAGCGCGCGCTCCTCTTCCTCAGGCAAACCCAGCGCCCGGGCCTGCTCAAAACGCATGTACAGGGCGTTGGCATAGAAAAAGTTTGCGCGGGGAGATTCCGGGTGATTAATCACATTAAAACGTGCCAGCGTCACCTCATCTTTCCAGGCGTGAGTACGCACGACCAGCAGCAGTGTCAAGACCATGAGGATTGCGCAGGGAATCAGCAACAGAGGCATTCCGTCGAAGCGGGTGGCAAGGCGCACTATCCAAACCGCCGCCAACAGAGCAAGCCCCGCGCTGGGAAGGTAGTTGCGGTGTTCGAACACCATTTCCAGGGCGAACACTGATGACTCCATGCTATGTGCCACCAGGTAAAACAGCAGTGCGAAGGCGAACAGGGGATGCTTTTTGTGCCAAATCAAGGCCATAACGACCGCACTCACCCAGGCAATTAGCGACAGTGCGGTAGTCCGCGGTGCCCAGAGTGTACTCGACAGCTGGATATCGTCATGAAAAAACCCCATGTCCAGGATATTGGGAATCACCAGCCATCCAATATAGCGCCACAGCGCCCGGCTCTGGGTGAGCAAGCGCTCCTGCAGGGTAAATTCCCTGATGCCGAAAGGCGCGGTCAGTAATTCTGGCGAGAACAGGAAGACGATGACCAGGCACAGCAGCGGCAACAACAGGCAAAGCCAGCCCAGCCTCACCAGCCCAATCCGCGGCGCTCCACGCCACACGCCTCGAAACAGGGTCACCTCGGTAACCGCGATCAGCCACGGTAACAATGCGCCGTTTTCCTTGGATAGAACACCGCATAAACCCAATAGGCCCAGCCAGAGGCTCGCGGCAATTATGTCCCCCGGCGAGCCGCCGCGTTCGGCCCAACGCATGCGATAGCGGCAATACACCAGCAAGCCGGCCAGCGTAAAAAGGGTCGATAGCTGCGCCATACGCTGCACCGCATAAAGCACGGTGGAAACATGGATGGGATGCAACAGCCAGATCAATGCTGCCACCATGGCGATCAATCGACGCCGGGGAACCCCCGGGTGAACAGCACCCAAGGCGGGTGCCTGCAGTAAAGTCTGGCCAAGAAAGTAGATGAGCCCGGCGTTCAGCAAATGTATTGCCAGGTTGGTACCTTTCAGGCTGATGGCAGAAAATGATCCAGCCAGTACATGGTTCAATGCAAAGGTAAGCATCGCAATAGGCCGGTAGAGCAGGCCGGAATCCGAGCTGATGGCCGCGACGCGCCAGTCATCAAGTTGCTCGCCACCAATCTGCACCAACTCATTCGCCAGCAGGTTGGGGATATCGTCAAAGAACAGGGGGCCAGCCAAAGCCATCGCGTAGGCCCCAAGACAGGCTGCCAGCGCGATAATACCCAGAGCATAAACGGTCTTGTCGCCGTTCATTGCACTCGAAACAAATTTCGTACTGTGCTCTGGCATGCTTTAAGGGGCCCGCAACCCATATTCTTCAAATAAAAAAAAGCCCGGTACGAACCGGGCTTTGATATATCGCTGTTAAGCGATGCTTGCTTATCCGCGACAGTTAGCCGGCAGATACTTGGTCTCGATTTCAGTACCACCCGCGCCATCACCGGGGATACAGTCCCAGGTCATGGTGCCATCAGCGTTAGTTGATCCTGACAGAGAGAAGGCACCGGTAGAGCTTGCGCTATAGGGCGGGTCGCCACAGGAACCGCTCCAGGTACAGGCGTCGACATTCGCGATCACATAGATAACATCGCCGTCTGCCAAGCCCTCAGTGACGTCGATGTCTTCAATAATCGCGCTGCTTGATCGCGTCGCAGTGTTAATGCCAAATCTGTCAGACCCTGATGTCGGGTATTCTCCATTTGCAGCTACATACTCAGCAATAGTGGTCTTGGCTTCTGCCAGTGCCGCCAGGGGTTCAGACATCTTGGAACGGACGATGTAGTCCTGATACGCGGGCAGTGCAATCGCCGCAAGAATACCGACAATCGCGATTACGATCATCAGTTCGATAAGGGTAAAGCCTTGTTGTGCCTTCTGTGTTTTCATGGTTATTCTCCGTTT
>CBDTVJ010000008.1:0-23694 GCA_965363655.1 uncultured Halieaceae bacterium
AGTGCGCCGCCCCTCTGGACAAGGCCTCAAGGCCCAGCGCGCCGCTACCGGCGAATAGGTCCAGGCAGCGGGCGCCGTGTATCGAGGGCGCCAGCCAGTTAAACAAGGTCTCCCTGATGCGATCAGAAGTGGGCCGCAGCCCTTCCTCGGGAGTAAAATTGAGATTGCGTCCCCGCCATTGACCTCCGATGATGCGCAGCTGGCCCTGCTGGCCATTGCGTTTTCCTGGTCTTGCCATTTCGTCGCTTTGTCCAACGGTGGTACGATAGGCGCCTTCGCAGACGTCCGTTTGCACACACTCTAGCACGACAACTATGAAATTTTTTAAACGTAAAAATAAGGTGGCTACCGACGTTGCGGTTCCCGAGGTGGAGGTTGCCGCAGTGGAGATCGTTGCGGAAGGATTAGCCGCTATTGGCGAGGAGCCATCGGTAGCTGCAATACCTGAACCCGCGGATATACCGCCGCAGGCTCAAGCAGTTCCCGATCCTGCGACAGTTGAGATTGCTCAGGAAGTATCGGTTGATCTGCAGTCGGAGCCTGCGCTGCCTGAGGCTCCCCATGCCGCGAGCGACCAGCCAGAAGACAACAAGCAGGGTTTCTTCTCCCGCCTGCGCCATGGCCTGGGCCGCACCAGCGACAACCTGGTGCAGGGCATGGGTAACCTGTTTCTGGGGCGCAAGGAAATTGATGCGGAACTGCTCGAAGAACTTGAGTCCCGCCTGCTGCTCGCTGATGTCGGTGTCGATGCCACCCTGGACATCATCGGCCGCCTCACACAGCGGGTTTCCCGTAAGGAGCTCACTCGTCCTGAGGCCTTGCAAGCTGCTTTAAAAGAAGAGCTGTTGGCTATACTGCAGCCCTGCGAGCAGCCATTGGAAGTTAAAGGCCACCAGCCCTTCGTGATTCTCATGGTCGGAGTCAACGGTGTCGGTAAGACCACCACCATCGGCAAGATGGCCAAGTACTTTATGGGGGCGGGACACTCCGTCATGTTGGCCGCCGGCGATACCTTTCGCGCCGCTGCTGTCGAGCAACTGCAGGTATGGGGTGAGCGCAACGACGTGCCAGTGGTGGCGCAACACACCGGGGCGGATAGTGCCTCGGTGATATTCGATGCCCTGCAGGCGGCGCGGGCAAGGGGCGTCGATGTGTTGATAGCGGATACAGCGGGTCGGCTGCACAACAAGGACAACCTGATGGAAGAACTGAAAAAGGTGGTCCGCGTAATGGGCAAACTGGACGAGTCCGCTCCCCACGAAGTCATGCTGGTGCTGGATGCGGGCACCGGGCAGAACGCGCTCGCCCAGGCAGAGCATTTCCAGCAGTGGGTGGGGGTATCAGGTATCAGCCTGACCAAGCTGGATGGGACCGCAAAAGGCGGGGTTATCTTTGCCATTGCCAAAAAACTTGGGCTGCCAATTCGTTTCATTGGCGTGGGTGAGGGTGTGGATGACCTGCGACCCTTTGTGGCGGAACAGTTTATCGAGGCTTTGTTTGCCGGGGATGATGCCGCTGCATGATCACCTTTGACCGGGTCAGCAAGCGCTATGAAGAGGGGCACGATGCTCTGCGCGAGGTTAGCGTCAACATAGACCGGGACGAGCTGGTGTTTCTTACCGGCCATTCCGGCGCCGGTAAAAGCACCATGATGCGCCTTATCATGTTGATGGATCGACCCAGCCGTGGGCAGGTGACGATCGATGGGCAAAATCTGTCAAAGGTGGGATCACGGGGCATACCGCAGCATCGCCGCAACATTGGCGTGGTCTTCCAGAATCACCAATTGCTGTTCGATCGCCCGGTATTCGACAATGTGGCCCTGCCTCTCATCATATCCGGATATGATCACCGGGAAGTAGGCCGACGTGTCCGTGCGGCGCTGGATAAGGTGGGTCTGCTCGACAGGGAGCGTGCTATGCCGATGAGCCTGTCCGGCGGTGAACAACAACGAGTGGGTATCGCCCGGGCGGTGGTAGGCAGGCCCAAAATACTTTTGGCGGATGAGCCCACCGGAAATCTCGATCCGGCGCTGTCGGCTGAAATAATGGAGCTGTTTGAAGAATTTAACCAGGTGGGCGTGACGGTATTGATCGCCAGCCATGACCTGGTCCTAATCTCCCGATTGCATCATCGCATTATCACCCTGAGGCAGGGCCGCCTCGTTACCGGGGGTGTTACCTGATGGGTCGCCGCGAAGCAAGTCGCCGTGAAGCAGGTCGCCGTGAAGCAGGTCGCCGTGAAGCAGGTCGCCGTGAAGCAGGTCGCCGCGAAGGCGCGAGCTTTAGCCGCGCTGCTCTTATGGACCGCTATCACGCCTGGTTGCGACACCATCGCTTGTCTGCGGCAGAGAGCCTGTTTCGGGTACTCGATAAACCTTTGTCCAGCCTGCTGACCTGGATGGTGATTGGTATTGCCCTGGCCCTGCCGGTTGGTTTGAATGTGGCGTTGGATAATGTGGGACAGGTCAGCGCCAATTGGGACAGCCCGTCGCAGATATCCCTGTTTCTGCAGGATGGCCTTGGCACTGGGAAAGCAGAGCAACTGAAGGCGGAACTGGCGCTGCGTGATGATATAGCCAGTACGGAGTTTGTTTCCCGCGAAGCTGCGCTGGAAGAATTCAGTTCACTGTCCGGCTTCGCTGACATATTGGCAAGCCTGGAAGAAAATCCACTGCCAAACCTGATCATTGTCACCCCCTCAGACGACCTGGAAGGAAAAACAGTCGCGGCGCTACGTGAAGAACTGCAGGGTCACCCCGAGGTGGCCGAGGCGCTGTTGGACATGGAGTGGCTGCAGCGCCTCAACAACCTTATGGAGCTCAGTCGGCGGCTGGTGTTTGTAGTCGGGGGAATGCTGGTACTGGGCGTCCTGTTGATTCTGGGCAACACCATTCGACTCGCTATTGAGAACCGGCGGGATGAGATTGTTATCGTCAAGCTGGTCGGTGGTAGTAATGCCTTTGTGCGCCGGCCATTCCTGTACACAGGTCTGTGGTACGGCGTAGGCGGGGGCACATTGGCGGCTCTGCTGGTGGCGGTATCGCTGTGGTACCTGCAGGAGCCCGTAGGCAAGCTCGCCCTGCTTTACGACGGGGTATTCCACCTGCGCGGACTGGGCGTTATGGGAGGGCTGAACCTGATTGTCCTGGGCGGGCTGCTGGGCCTGGGCGGGGCCTGGCTGGCGGTAGCGCGCCATTTGGCACACATCGAACCGCGCTAGGCGGCGCTTCTTCAAAACCTGTTCTCGTTTTATAAGTGTTTGATTTTATGGCGTTAAATTTTCATTTTTCGAAGAAAAGGGAACTTTTTAGCGATTAGCACTCTAATACAAAGAGTGCTAAAATCAGGCCCGCAAACAGAAGGAGAATGGTGATATGAGTAACAGCCTACAACCGGTTGACCAGATGGTTCCCGGAGCGAACCTGCCGGCCTATGTGCAGGCGGTAAGTCGTATTCCAGTGCTGAGTGTAGAGCGCGAGCGAGAGCTGGCAGAAGACCTCTACTACAACGAAAACCTGCAGGCAGCGCGCGAACTGGTGATGTCTCACCTGCGTTTTGTGGTGCACATCGCCCGCAGCTATTCCGGCTACGGCTTGGCCGAGGCGGACCTGATCCAGGAAGGTAATGTGGGCCTGATGAAGGCGGTCAAACGCTTTAACCCCGAGAAGGGCGTGCGCCTGGTGTCCTTTGCGGTACATTGGATCAAGGCCGAGATGCATGAATATATCCTGCGTAACTGGCGTATCGTGAAGGTTGCTACTACCAAGGCCCAGCGCAAGCTGTTCTTTAATCTGCGCAGCGCCAAGAAGACCCTCTCCTGGTTGAGTGCAGATGAAGCCCAGGCTGTAGCCGATGATCTGGGAGTGGATGTCCGTGAGGTGCAGCGCATGGAAGGCCGTTTGAGCAGTCGTGATATGGGCTATGACCAGCCCCGCGATGGCGATGACGATGATGCCTGGCAGGCGCCGCAGTACTATCTTGAAGATCACAGTGCAGACCCGGCCCTGGAGGTTGAGTCCAGTGATTGGAAGAACGATAGTGAAGCGCGGCTTCACGGTGCCCTGGCTGATCTCGATGAACGCAGCCGCGATATCCTGGCACAGCGCTGGCTGGCGGAAAAGAAGGCGACCTTGCACCAGTTGGCCGACCAGTACGGTATCTCCGCCGAGCGTATCCGGCAACTGGAACAGGCCGCAATGAAAAAATTGCGCGCATCGATCGCCGCTTGATCTCTCCCTGAAAGAGGCGGTTTTATCGCCTCTTTGTTACAATCACTGCATGGCAAAACTATTTATCACATTGGCTTCCCTCTGCGGCATGTTCGCAGTGGCGTTTGGCGCCTTTGGCGCTCACGCCCTCAGGGACAAGCTGGATGACCATGCCATGGGCATTTTCGAAACCGCCGTTCAATACCACTTTTATCACAGCCTGGCGTTATTGGCGGTGGGAGTGATCGCCTTGAGCCAGCCGCAAACCGTGTTGTTGAAAAGCAGCGGATGGCTGTTTTTCCTGGGCATCCTGATCTTCTCAGGCAGTCTCTATGTGCTGAGTATCAGTGGGCTGCGCTGGCTGGGTGCCATCACTCCCCTGGGTGGACTGGCATTTATTGGCGGTTGGGCCTGTCTGGCTGCAACGGGCTGGAAACTGCTGGTCTGACCCGATCCCGTAAAAGAGATTTCCCATGACCGAGCTCCGCAAGAGACGGCCCATTCGCAGTTATGTGCTGCGTGCCAGCCGGATGACGCCCGGTCAGCAGCGGGCGTATGAGGAGAACTGGCAGCGCTGTGGCCTGACTCATGATGATGGCCTGCTGGATTTTGGCGCCGCTTTTGGCCGCGAGGGGCCGCGAGTGCTGGAGATCGGGTTCGGCATGGGTCAATCCCTGGTGACCATGGCTGCGGCGGCCCCGGCAAGCAATTTTATCGGTATCGACGTACATAAGCCGGGTGTGGGCAAACTGTTGCACAGCATGGTGGAGCAGGGTGTGGACAATATCCGCGTGTATTGCCACGATGCAGTGGAAATACTACGCGACTGCATTCCCGAAGATTCCCTCGATACTATACAAATATTCTTTCCCGATCCCTGGCATAAAAAACGCCATCACAAGCGACGCCTGGTGCAGCCGGTTTTTATCGCGCAGTTGCTGTTGCGTCTAAAGGCCGGAGGGACCCTGCACCTGGCGACAGACTGGGAAAATTATGCCCAGCAGATGATGGAGGTGTTGAGCGATACCCAGGGCTTGTCCAATAGTTTTGGTGAAGGCCAGTTCGCTCCCAGGCCGGAACATCGTCCGCTCACGAAATTTGAATTGCGCGGCGAGCGTCTTGGGCATGGTGTTTGGGACCTGGTTTTTTGTCGGGATTGATCGTTGCGCCGGCTTGGCTTGCTGTTAATGCCCATCGACTTGCAGGCTGGCCAGGCCACTAATCTAGGCCTCAAAAAATTCGGCAATTACATTATCCAGAAAGCGCCTGCCGGTTTGCGTGGCTTTCACCCTGCCGCCATCATCTACCAGTAACCCTCGCTGGTAAAACGAATCCAGTTGCGGTGCAAGCTCTGCCGCGTTTTGTCCCGTGCGGGTCTCGAACTGTTGCAGGGTAAACCCGCTGTTCAGGCGCAGCGCATTGAGCATGAACTCTCCGCTAGCCTCATTCGCGTCCAGCACATGTCTGCTGGCGGTAAAATCCTGTGGTGCGGCGGCCAGGTATTCATCCGGCTGCCGTTTTTTAGAGTAACGCTGGATGCGGCCGTCGGCCAAAGTGATTTTCCCGTGGGCTCCGGCCCCGATACCCAGGTAGTCACCAAAAGACCAGTAGTTGAGGTTATGGCGGCACTGGAAGCCAGCTTGACTGTAGGCGGAGACCTCGTACTGGGCGTAACCCGCGTCGGCCAACAATTGTTCACCCTGCTCCTGAATGTCAGCCAGTTCATCTTCGAGTGGGAGCTGTGGTGGTCGCTTGTGAAAAACCGTGTTGGGCTCAATGGTCAACTGGTACCAGGATAGATGAGGGGGCTGGTAGTTAAGCGCAGTTTGCAGGTCTGACTGGGCAGCGCCCATGGATTGACCGGGGAGGCCGTGCATCAAGTCAATATTGAAACTGTCGAAGCCGGCATCCCGGGCAAATTCTATAGCGGCATGGGCCTGGTCACTGTTGTGTACGCGTCCCAGAGACAGGAGTTGGTCGTCGTTGAAGCTCTGGATGCCAAGTGACAGGCGCGTAATACCCGCTTCGCGGAAGCCGCGAAACTTGCCTGCCTCGGCGCTGCCCGGATTGGCTTCCATGGTGGCTTCGAGTTGCGGTGACAGTGGGGCCAGGGTAGCGATCCCGCGCAACAATTGCTCAATGGCCGCTGCAGAGAAGAGGCTGGGCGTGCCACCACCGATGAACAGGGTTTCGATGGGCCGCCCCTGCAACAGGGGGAGGTCTTGCTGAAAATCCCTCAGCAGGGCGCCGATGTACTGCTGTTCGGGGATGAGTGACGCCTCGTGGGAGTTGAAATCACAATAGGGGCACTTGCGCTCACACCAGGGCAGGTGAATGTACAGTCCCAGGGGAAGCGGCTGCATCAGCGCTGCTGCAGAGCCTCGAACAGGATGGCGCTGGCCCGGGCCCGGTGGCTGATACGATTCTTGAGACCGGAGTCAAGCTCCGCCGAGCTGCAATGATGCTCCGGCACATAAAAGAGTGGGTCATAGCCGAAGCCATTGTTGCCCCTGGGTTCCTGCAGAATGATGCCTTCCCAGCAGGCCTGGCAGACCAGCGGAGTGGGATCCATGGCATGGCGCATATAAATCAGCACACATTGGAATCGAGCACTGCGCTGTTCCCAGGGTATATCGCGTAGCTCGTGCAACAGTTTGGCGTTATTGGCTTCATCTCCCTTACCGGAATAGCGAGCAGAGTAAATGCCGGGAGCCCCCAACAGGTAGTCCACCTCCAGGCCGGAGTCGTCAGCGATAGTAGGCAGGCCGCTGTGCTGCGCCGCAGCCCGGGCCTTGATGATCGCATTTTCCACGAAGCTGAGCCCGGTCTCCTCCACCTCGGGAACCTCGAACTGTGATTGCGGAGCAAGTGTTACACCCAGGGGGGAGAGAACCTGCCCCAGCTCGCGCAGTTTGCCGGCGTTGCCACTGGCCAGCACCACCGTCTGTGCTTTTTCAGACTGGCCCATTAGTTGATATAGAGCTGGTGTTTGAATTTAAACGTATAGCTCTGGTCCGCCCCGTCGGGACGGAAGTCCATCTCGAAAAAGCGCCACTCCTCGTTGATGAAGGTAAACTCGGCAATGTAGTAAATGGCTTCGCCCTCGCGGATTTCCTTGAATTCCAACGACTGGTTCTGCATTAAATCCCAGGTTCGGCCCTGTAATAACATGCTGCGGGCGGCGCTGCCTTCCTCCAGCTGCTCGCGCACGGCAAGGTTGAGAATGGCGCGCTTTTTCCCGCGAGTGATGCCGTAGGAAGATGCGACTTTGGGATCGAGGAAGGTGGTGTTTACCACACTGTAGTGGAGCTCAAAAGGCCCGAAGGTTTCCGATTGCTGTGCCAGTGCTGTTGCGCAGAGAAAGAGGGCCAGACAGGCGAGCAGGGTTCGAATAACAGTCATGGCATTCATCCTAGCGGGTGATCTGGTAAATAGCGGTGGTGGCGAACAGGTTGGGCCACTTGTTGGAAAGAATTGGTTGGCGACTGGTGCTGCCCACCATATCCCTGGCCACAATGCGGATGCCTTTTGCATGGCAAAGGTTTTCAAAATCCCGCACTGTGCAGAAATGGATATTGGGAGTGTTATACCAGGTGTGTGGCATGAAGCCGGACATCGGCATCTGTCCACGCAGCCCCAGGTGCAGGCGACAGCGCCAGTGGCCGAAATTGGGAAAGGTGACTATGCCCTCACGTCCGATACGCAGCATTTCTTCCAGCACCCGGTCCGGATAGTGTACCGCCTGCAGCGCATGGGCCATGACCACCGTATCAAAACTCCCGTCGGGAAAGTTGGCCAGGCCCTGGTCCATATCCTGTTCCAACACATTGAGTCCGCGGGAGATGGCGCTGGTGATATTGGCCTGGTCAATTTCAAGTCCAGTGCCCCTGACCTGCCGGTGATCCCGCAGGAATTCCAGGAATTCACCGTCGCCACAACCGAGGTCAAGTACGCGCGAGCCGGGGTCTATCCAGCGCTGTATATGTGATAGATCAAGGCGCATCAGGCGTTCTCACCCACACGTTGCATATAGGCCTGGAACACGCCGAGGTAGCGGGGTATAGGCATGAGGAACGCGTCGTGGCCTTCATTTGCATCGATTTCAGCGTAGCTGACGGGGCGGTCCGCGGCGATCAAGGCATCGACAATTTCCTGCGAGCGTTCTGGTGAAAAGCGCCAGTCGGTGGAAAACGAGATTACCAGGAAATTGCAGCAAGCCTGGCTAAAGGCTTTCACCGGATCGTTACCGTACTCCAGGGCAAGGTCAAAATAGTCCAGCGCGCGCGTCATCAGTACATAGGTATTGGCGTCAAAATTCCCGGAAAACTGACTGCCCTGGTAGCGCAGGTAACTCTGCACCTGGAATTCTGCATTGGCTTCGAGACCCTTGTTAAGGCTGCCCGAGCGCAGGTCACGGCCGAATTTATCTGCCATGGCATCGTCTGACAAATAGGTGATGTGGCCAATCATACGCGCCAGTGAGAGGCCTTGCGCCGGCACAGAATCGTTTTCCTGATAGTGACCATTGGCATAATCCGGGTCGGATTCGATCGCCTGCCGCGCGACTTCGTTGAACGCCAGGTTCTGGGCGCTGAGTTTCATGGCCGCGGCGATAACAATGCAGTGCTTTATTCGTTGTGGGTACTCCAGTGACCAGCGCATTGCTTGCATGCCACCGAGGCTGCCGCCAATCACGGCGGCCCAGCATTCGATACCCAGGTAGTCCGCCAGGCGGGCCTGGCTGTTGACCCAGTCGCGCACGCGCAGGGAAGGAAATTCCGGGCCCCAGGGCTTACCGGTTTCAGGGTTAATAGAGCTGGGTCCGGTAGAGCCATGACAGCCGCCGAGATTGTTGAGGCTTACTACGAAAAAGCGATTGGTATCGATCGGCTTGCCCGGGCCGATGCATTCGTCCCACCAGCCGGGCTTCTTGTCGTCGGGGCTGTGATAGCCGGCCGCATGATGGTCTCCGCTAAGAGCGTGGCATACAAGTACCGCATTGGAGGATTGTTCGTTAAGTTCGCCGTAGGTCTCGTAAACCAGCTCGTAACTGAGTAGCTGGCGGCCACAGGTCAGGCTCAGGGGCTTGTCGAAGCGAGCGACCTGTGGCGTGACGATGCCAACTGAATGGCTGTGCTGCGACTGGTTCATGGCTTACACATCAAATACCAATTACCAGGGCCGGGTGGAGCCCTACCCCGGCAGCCATGTGACGCAGGGCAATCTGGATCACGTTTATCAGAATGAAAACAAGAATGGGTGAGAAGTCGAGGCCGCCCATGGAAGGTAGTGCCTTGCGAAATGGCGCCATTACCGGTTCGGTTATCTGGAACAGCAGGAATAGAGCCGGATTTTTACTGCCTGGTGCCACCCAGCTAAGGATGATCATGGCCAGCAGGGCAAAAAAGTAGATATTTACCAGCAAGCCTGCGATGCCGAGAACCGACCACACCAGCAGCAGAACAATGTTGGGTACGCCGTGGCCATTGATCAGATAAATAAGTGCGATGCCTGCCATTTGCAGTAGCAGGGCCAGCAGCAGGGAAGCCATGTCGAAGCCACCAAGGCCCGGGATCACTTTGCGTAGCGGAAGCACCAGTGGGTTGGTCACTTTCACCAGAAACTGCGAGATTGGATTGTAAAAATCGGCGCGTACCAGTTGCAGTAAAAATCGCAGTAACACAGCCAGTAAAAACAGGCTGAGCACGGTCTGTATCAGGTACACAAAAATTTCATTCATGGCGTTCATTGGTTTGATCTCTCCCTAACCCATCTCCCGGGCCATTTCTTCGGCCCGGTCGGCGGCCGCGCGCATGGCTCTGGTGACCACCTCGCGCAGCCCATCCTGTTCAAAACTTTGTACAGCCCGCTCGGTCGTGCCGCCGGGGCTGGTAACCTGCCTGCGCAGCTCCACCAGGTCGACATCATTCTCCAGTGCCATACGCGAGGCGCCCAGGCTGGTCTGCGTGGCCAGGCGGGTGGCAGTCTCTCGATCAAGCCCCAGTTCACAGCCGGCGTCTATCATCGCTTCGACAAACAGGAAAAAGTACGCAGGGCCACTGCCGGACAGCGCTGTAATGGCGTCCAGCTCCTTTTCCGTGTTCACCCAGCAGGTAATACCCACCGCAGACAGTATGAACTGCGCGAATTTACGCTGTTGCGCTGTTGTGTTGTCATTGGCAAACAAGCCACTGGCACCGCAGCCCACAAGGGCTGGTGTGTTGGGCATACAGCGCACTATGGCAGCCTGCGGCCCCAGCCTGGCTTGCATGGCGTCGATGGTAATGCCGGCGGCGATGGAAATGACCACGGCCTTGTTGGCGCTGACGGCCGCCGCAATGCTGTCTGTGGCTGCAGCCATCACCTGGGGTTTAACCGCCAGTATGATAACGTCTGCCTCCCGCGCTGCGTCGGCGTTTTTCTCGTAAACGGCAACGGGAGCTATCCCCTGCAAGCGTTCAAGGCTCTGGGGAAATGGATCGGCCGCGGTGATGCCACCGGCCGGATGGCCAGCGGATACCAGTCCACCGATAATACTGCTGGCCATGTTGCCGGCGCCGACAAATGCTATTTGTGGTGTACTCAAGAACCCACCCGTTGACTTGTTACCAGAAGAAAAACAGTCGCACAGTATACACGGCGCGGGTGGCCAATATCACCTGTTGCGAGGGCCGAAAATAGCTGTGCCGACACGCACGATAGTGCTGCCCTCACTGATTGCCGCCTCCAGGTCCCCGGACATGCCCATAGACAAGGTGTCCATCGCAGGAGCCAGGGATTGTAATTGCTGGAATGTCTCCCGCATCTGCCGAAAAGTGGCTCGCTGCTGCGCAGCATCCTGGGTGGCTGCCGGTATCGCCATCAGACCCCGCAGGCATAGGCGCGGCAGATCCAGGATAGTGCCTGCCAGCTGGGGTAACTCCTCGATACTGGCGCCTGACTTACTATCCTCGCCTGAAATATTGACCTGTATGCAGACTTGCAGGGGGGGCAGGTGTGTGGGGCGTTGCTCGTTGAGGCGTCGGGCGATTTTTTCACGGTCCACACTGTGTACCCAGTCAAAATGTTCCGCTACGGGCCGTGTTTTGTTGGATTGGATAGGGCCGATGAAGTGCCAGACCAGATCCAGGTCTTGAAGCTCGGAAATTTTCTGCACGGCTTCCTGCAGATAGCTCTCCCCAAACTCATTGAGCCCGCAATTATGCGCAACCCTGATCTCCTGGGCGGACCTGTTCTTGCTGACCGCAAGTACAAGAATGTCACTATTCCCAAAGTGGCATTTTTCCACACTGCGCCGTACTCTTTGCAGTAGCTTTGTTATATTGTCAGTGAGCAGTTGTTTGTCCATATCGCGAATGTTAGCCGATTCGGCGCGCGAAGTGCGACACTAGAATAAAATGACCTGGCAGAGGCGGCACCAGCGAGCCACTGTTTGACTAGGGGATGGGGATTAATGGATATAACCGAACTGTTGGCATTCAGTGCCAAGCAAGGCGCGTCTGACTTGCACCTTTCTGCGGGCTTGCCGCCTATGATCCGGGTTGACGGTGATATTCGCCGGATAAACCTGCCGCCGATGGAACACAAGCAGGTTCATGAACTAATTTACGACATCATGAACGACAGGCAGCGTAAGGATTACGAAGAGTTCCTGGAAACGGATTTCTCTTTCGAAGTGCCGGGGGTTGCCCGTTTCCGGGTTAATGCTTTCAACCAGAATCGGGGAGCGGGCGGTGTCTTCCGAACTATTCCCTCCAAGGTCCTGACCATGGAAGACCTGGGTATGGGGCAAGTATTCCGCGATATTTCCATGATGCCCCGGGGGCTGGTACTGGTTACGGGGCCGACGGGCTCAGGCAAATCCACCACACTGGCTGCCATGATGGATTACATCAACGACAATAAGTATGAGCACGTTCTCACCATTGAAGACCCTATTGAATTTGTGCATGAGAGTAAAAAGTGTCTGGTGAATCAGCGGGAAGTGCATCGAGACACATTGGGTTTTTCTGAAGCCTTGCGTTCTGCCCTGCGGGAAGACCCCGACATCATTCTCGTGGGAGAGATGCGTGACCTGGAGACTATTCGCCTGGCGCTGACCGCTGCGGAAACGGGCCACCTGGTATTTGGCACACTTCACACCACCTCCGCCGCCAAGACTATTGACCGGATAGTCGATGTATTTCCCGCTGCGGAGAAATCCATGGTGCGTTCGATGTTGTCGGAATCATTGCAGGCGGTGGTATCCCAGACCCTGCTCAAACGAACTACAGGCGGCCGGGTGGCCGCTCACGAGATCATGCGGGGTACCTCGGCCATACGTAACCTGATTCGAGAAGACAAAGTGGCGCAGATGTATTCCGCCATCCAGACTGGTAGTGCGCTGGGAATGCAAACCATGGACCAGTGCCTTGAAGAGATGGTGGGAAAGCGCATCATCAGTTCGGAAGTGGCACGCGAGAAAGCCAGGATGCCGGAGAACTTTTAGGGCCTGGCGCTGCGGCTCAAATTTACAGGGAGACAAGCAGAATGAAAATTGCTGATTTGCTGGCGCGCATAGTGAAGGAAGGCGCCTCTGATGGTTTCATAGCGGCGGACGCCCCGCTCAGCATCAAGGTCGACGGTGAAATTTTTCCCATTAGTGACCATCTGGTTACAGACGAAGAGGCTGAGGCCCTGGTGCTTTCCACGATGCGGGAGGACCAGCAGCAGGAATTTCGCGAACACCATGAGTGCAACTATGCCATGGCCTCGGAAGAGCTGGGTCGTTTTCGTGCGAGTGCCTTTGTACAGCGTGGGAAATGCGGACTGGTAGTGCGCCGTATCCAGAGCAATATCCCCACTGTCGACGAGTTGGGCTTGCCACCTATCATCAAAGAGTTGGCTATGACCAAGCGTGGCCTGGTGATTTTCGTGGGTGCCACCGGTACCGGTAAATCAACATCGCTGGCGGCCATGGTGGGCTATCGCAACCAGAACAGCCGTGGCCACATCATCAGTATTGAAGACCCCATCGAATATATTCACGATCACGGAGGTTGTATCGTTACCCAACGTGAGGTGGGTATGGATACTGAATCTTTTGACGTCGCCCTGAAAAATACCCTGCGCCAGGCGCCGGATGTCATTCTGATCGGTGAGGTGCGCACCGCCGAGACCATGCAGCAGGCCCTCACATTTGCCGAGACCGGCCACCTTTGCCTGTGCACCTTGCACGCCAACAATGCCAACCAGGCGCTGGATCGCATTCAGAGTTTTTTCCCCGCCGAATTGCACAACCAGGTCTGGATGGACCTGTCGCTAAACCTGAAATCCATGGTGGCCCAGCAGTTATTGCCGCAAAAGGATGGCAAGGGGCGCGTGCCGGTAGTGGAAGTCTTGTTGAACTCCCCTCTGATATCGGAATACATTCGCAAGGGTGAGGTGCACCTGATCAAGGATTTGATGGCCAAGTCAACGGAGCTTGGTATGCAGACGCTGGACCAGTCGCTGGTAGCGGCGTACAAGGAAGAAAAGATTTCCAAGGAGGATGCCATCCGTTTTGCAGATTCAGCCAATGATGTCCGTTTGAAGATTAAAATGCACGAAAGAAGTGAGTTGGGAGGTGAAGGAGGCGAAGGACTGGGTCTTTCCTTTGAAGAAAAGGAAAGCGAGGGGCAGTTCCACAGGCGTTAGCCCGCAGCTTTCTTCTCCTTAGGAGCTGGCGTTTTCCGCCAGCCAGGATCGCAGTATCAATTCCGCTGCGAGACTGTCCACTGGCTGGGCCTTGAAATCCCCCCTGTGGCCCTGTTCCCGGCTGTTTTGTTTTGCTTCAAAGCTGCTCAGTCGCTCGTCTGACATTGCCACCTCCAGCCCCAGTCTGCCTTCCAGGCGCCGCGCGAATTTACGGGCCCGCGTGGACAGTTCACTGACGGTTCCGTCCATATTGAGCGGGTCGCCCACTACCAACTGGTCGGGAGCCCACTCTGCCACCAGCGCCTGCAGCGCTTGCCAATCCGGAATGCCGTCTTTTGCCCTGAGTATGGGTAGTGGTTGGGTGGTACCCAGCAGGGAATTCCCCATGGCGACGCCGATCTGGCGCAGGCCAAAGTCAAACGCCATGACTGTGCGGTGTTTTTTTGTCATTGGACTTCTATGGGAAAGGAGGGTGCAATCAGGCGTGGCCCGCCTGGCCGGAGATCAGGTTCATGTCGATTCCCAAAAGAGCGGCGGCAGCCCCCATGCGCTGCTCCGCGGGTGTCAGGAAAATGATGTCACTGTCACATGGCAAGGTCAGCCAACTGTTGTCCGCCAACTCCTGCTCCAGCTGGCCGGCAGCCCAACCGGCATAACCCAGCGCTATCAGCTTATCTTCTGGCCCGCTGCCCCCCGCAATCGCACGAAGGATATCGCGTGAAGTCGACAGGGTGATTTCGTTGGTCACCTTGAGGCTGGCTTCCCAGGTCGTGGTGCAATTTCGATGCAGGACAAAACCATGATCCATATGGACGGGTCCGCCGGCCATCACTGGCTCGTTGGAAAAATCACCCTGCGCATTGATTTGCAGGTGCTCGAAAATTTCCTCTACCGACAGGTCCAGGGGCTGGTTGATCACGATGCCCATTGCACCGCTCTCGCCGTGTTCACAAATGTAGGTAATACTCTGGGAAAATATGCCTTCGGAGAGACCCGGCATCGCCAGCAGGAAGTGATCTCGCAGGCTGTCGCTGCTCCTGGAGGTGTTGACGAAAGGTTTACCGGACATGAATGCGTATATCCCATCGGGGGTCTGGTTAGACTCTGTGGATCGCTGCAGCGCCTGTGCTGCGACGTTAATCTGAGCTTAGCTGGTTTTCCAGATATTGCCACGTGCGGATGATTTCGAGTTTGTCCGTGGTGGCTTGCAGTTCCGGCGGAAAGGGCGAGTAGGGGGCCGCCATGCGCACAACCTTGATCGCCGCTTCGTCCAGTACTGCATAGCCGGATGAAGACAGCACCCTGACCTGTTCCAGGCTGCCATCCTGCAGGATTACCACCAACAGTCGAACATCGCCGAAGATACCGTAGCGAATCGAGGCTTCTGGATAATACTTGTTGCCCACTGCTTCCAGGCGTTGGCGCCAGTCCAGCAGGTAGGCCGCGTCCACGGACTGCTTGGCAGAGGCGGCGGTGAGACGCCGGACCCGGGGCTGATCGGCATAGACCCGGGTCTGCTCATCCAATTCTGCCTGCAGGCTGGCCAGCTCCATGTTCAGGCGGTCCACCTCGGGGCTGATACCTTGCAGGTTGATCTCCGGGCTGGCCTGATTATCCTGCTCCTTGGGAAGCATCCGCTGCGCCATGCCCGATGTCGTCACCGCATCCTGTCCTATCGTGGCCTGTTTGTCAGTCTGTTGCGATAAGGCTTGCTGCTGTGCTGGCATGCTGACAGGGGGTGTATTGGCGCTGGTGATCTGGTCGACCTGTGCGTCGTCACCGCTGCCCTGCTGATTGGCCTGGGCTACCAGGCGGGCGTCTTCGGGCGCTGCCTGGCTCGGCCTGGTGGCCAGGGTGACCTCGATCTGCCGTGTGTGGTGCTCCGAGACGGTGGCCTTAAAGGAAATACCAAGTAAAAGGGCGACGTGCACGGCCAGTGCCAGCAACACGGCATTGCGAAAGCGAGTGTGTTTGTCGTAGCCCGTTTCCAGGTAGTACATGGGATCCTAGCGCTTTAACTGCTCGCTGATACAATCCATCAGTTGCCCGCCAATGTCCAGATCATAAGCTGCGTCAATTTCCCGAATACAGGTGGGGCTGGTCACATTGATTTCGGTGAGGTAGTCGCCGATGATATCCAGGCCCACGAACAGCAGCCCCTTCTCTCGTAGAATCGGCCCGATCAGCCCGGCAATTTCCCGGTCCCTGTCGGTCAGCGGTTGGGCACGGCCGGTCCCGCCAGCCGCCAGGTTGCCGCGAGTTTCACCCACCAGGGGCACTCGCGCCAGACTGTAGGGCACAGGCTCACCATTGATCACCAGTATGCGCTTGTCACCGTCGGATATCTGCGGAATGAATTTCTGTGCCATGATGGTCTGGCGGCCGTGATTGGTGAGCACTTCCAGGATGACACTCACATTCGGGTCACCGGGCTTGACCCGGAAGATAGCGTCGCCTCCCATGCCGTCCAGGGGCTTGAAGACCGCATCGCTATGCTCTTTATGGAAGCGCTTGAGCCGCTGCATGTCGGCGCTGACTATTACCGGAGGACAGCATTGGGGAAATTGGGTAGCGAACACTTTCTCGTTACAGTCACGCAGGCTCTGGCAGCGGTTGACGACCAGCGAGCCACGGCGCTCAGCATCCTCCAGGATATAGGTGCTGTAGATATATTCGTTGTCAAAGGGTGGATCCTTGCGCATCAGGATCACGTCCAGTTCGGCGAGATCCAGTTCCTGCGCCGCTTCCAGCTGGAACCAGCAGTCCGGGTCACGAAAAACCGAGAGCTGCGCCATACGCGCCCGCGCCACACCCTGGTCAAGGTAGAGATCGGGTTGCTCCATGTAAAAAAGCTGCCAACCCCTGTCCTGGGCGGCCCACAGCATCGCCAGGGTGGTGTCCTTTTTGTAGTTAATATTGGCGATGGGATCCATCACCACACCCAGCTTGACTGTCATGTGCCGCTCACTCATATACGCAAGGCCTGCTAACTTACGCAAAGGTGTTGAAGGGTGCAAGTAGAAGGGTGTACGGAGAGTGAACTGCGCAGAATGCCACATAGGACACAAATTGCCTTAGAATAGGAACCCGAAAACGAAACTGAATTGTGGAGAGCAATGTGACATTGGCAGGTATCTACGTCTTCTTGGCTGTTTTGAGCGCTTACTGTACCTTCACCGCTATCGTGCAGGCGCGACGCCTTTACTGGTTGGTGCCGGTGTATTTTTTCAGTGCCTGGCTGTGTGGAGAGTTGGCGCTGATCCACGTGTTGTGGCAGGTCGCGCTGACCGCGCTCATGGCCTTCACCGGGGCGCTGGCTGAACCGCTGGCCCAGACCGGGCTGGGAATTTTCGCCCTGGCCTGGTTGGGTCTGATCTATCTGCACTGCCAGTCGATGGATACTCCCAATCACCTCCGTCCCGCCCTGCGCCGGGCCCTGGGCGAGAATTATCGGGCGGATATTCCCGATGAACGACAACATGTCCTGTGCGATGACATTATTACCCGTCACTGGATCAAGCCCTTCGACTTCAAACGCGAGGGTGTGCGCCTGCACAGCCACATTGCCTATGGCGACGCCGGTAAGCGCAACCTGCTGGACATCTATCACCCGCACGAGCCCCGCGAGGGTGGTTTTCCGGTGCTGCTGCAAGTACACGGTGGCGCCTGGATGATTGGTGAAAAGGAGCAGCAGGCCAAGCCGTTGATGTATCACATGGCCCAGAGAGGCTGGCTTTGTGTGTCCATTAATTATCGCCTGAGCCCGCACGCGGCCTTCCCCGCGCATATTATTGATGTGAAAAAAGCGATTGCCTGGATCAGGGAGAACATTAGCGAATACGGCGGCAACCCCGATTTCCTGGCAATCACTGGCGGCTCCGCAGGGGGGCACCTCAGTTCGCTGGCGGCGTTGACGCCGAATCGGACAGAGTGGCAACCCGGCTTTGAAGACGCCGAGACCACACTACAGGCGGCGGTACCCTTCTATGGCGTCTACGATTTCCTCGATCGATATAATATTCGCCCCGAAATGTCCATGGACGACATGCTCGCCGACCGGGTGATGCAGTGCACCAAAAGTGAAAACCCTGAGCTGTGGGATAAAGCTTCCTCGCTTAGCCATGTATCTGCCGCTGCACCGCCCATGTTTGTGATACAGGGAACCCACGATTCACTGGTGTGGGTGGAGGAGGCGCGTGCCTTTGTGTCCGCTTTGCAGGCCGAGTCAAAACAACCGGTTGCCTACGCGGAACTGCCGGGCGGGCAGCATGCCTTCGAGATATTTCATTCCGTACGTACAGACCACACGATGCACGCAGTGGGGCACTTCCTGGAATGGACACACGCACAATGGCTGCGGGATGAAGCCAGCGAGGCGTAGCTTGCCGGCGCGCAGACCCTGGACAGGTCCAGGTGCCGCAGCGGCCTCAGCCGGGTGTCATATCTCCCCAGCAGCTCTGCAGTATTGCGATAGCTGCCAGGGGCGCGGTTTCCGTGCGCAATACGCGGGGGCCCAGGCGCAGGGAGGTAAAACCACGATCCTCAGCGGCCAGGATTTCGGCACTATCCAGGCCGCCCTCCGGTCCCACCAGTAGAGCGACGCTGGCGGGGACAGGGCTGGCGAGGGGGTTGTTGTCGGCGCGATGATGTAGCACGAATTTGCGCTCAGCCTCAGTGTGTTCCAGCCAATTGACTAGCGGCTGCAGGGCTTCAATCACCGGCAGTCGATTGCGACCGCACTGTTCACAGGCGCTGATCGCTATTTGTTGCCAGTGCCGCAGCTTTTTTTCTGCCCGTTCACCGCGGAGCTTGACGCCACTGCGTTCTGTCGCCAATGGTGCCATTGAGCTGACACCGAGTTCAGTGGCCTTCTGGATAATCCAGTCCATACGGTCACCGCGCGATAGGGCTATACCCATATGGATGTGGAGCCCGGATTCACACTCCCTGGACAGCAGGGAACCGACTTGTACCTGTACGCGTTTCTTATCCACCGCCGTGACTGCAGCGGGGTACTCACCACCGTGGCCATCAAACAGGGTCAGCGGATCCCCCTCCTGTATGCGTAAGGCCCTCGCCAGGTGGCGGCTGGGTTCGGGCTCCAGCTCGATGAGGGCGCTGCCCATTAGTCTCTGTGGGGTGTAGATACGCGGAGTGCGCATGGCTGTCGCCGATCACGGGCCTCTAGAGGCCCAGGTTATTGTATATTTCCCGAGTGGGCTCTACCTGGTTCATGGTGTAGAAATGAATGCCGGGAGCGCCATTGTCGAGAAGAGTCTGGCACAACTGGGTGACCACCTCCAGCCCGAACTTGCGGATACTATCCTGGTCATCCCCGTAGGACTCCATGCGCTGGCAAATCCAGCGAGGAATTTGTGCCCCGCAGTTGTTTGAAAAGCGCAGCAGGTTGGCGAAGTTGGTAATCGGCATAATACCCGCGTAAATGGGTTTGTCGATACCCACAGCGGCACACTGGTCCAGGAAGTAAAAGTACGCCTCCACATTGTAGAAATACTGGGTGATGGCACTGTTGGCACCCGCATCGAGTTTGCCTTTGAGATAGAGAAGGTCGGCGTCGTAGCTCTTTGCTTCCGGGTGGATTTCCGGATAGGCCGCAACTTCGATCTCAAAGTGATCGCCATAGCGCGCGCGGATAAACTCCACCAGCTCATTGGCGTAGACAAGATGAGCGGCGCCGCCCATGCCTGAAGGGATGTCGCCGCGCAGGGCGACCACACGTTTTACACCGCGCTCCCGATAGGTGTCGAGCAGGGTTGCCACTGCATTCTCATCATCCCCACCAAAGCTGAGATGAGGCGCCGCATCAATGCCCGCTTCCCGGATTGACGACACCACGCCAAGTGTAGTGTCCCGGGTGCTGCCACCGGCACCATAGGTCACCGAGAAAAACTCAGGACCCAGGGCGTTCAGGGCAGGCGTGACCTCCTGCAGCAGCTTGTCTGTCCCCGCCTGGGTTTTAGGCGGGAAAAACTCGAAGCTGATCTGCTGTTTGCGCTCGGCCATCAGTTACAGCACCTTAGTATTTGTAGCTATCAGGCTTGTACGGGCCATCGACATCTACTTTGATGTAATCGGCCTGTTCCGGGGTGAGGCGGGTCAGCACCGCTCCGAAACCGCCGATCATATGGGCCGCCACTTCCTCGTCCAGCTTCTTGGGCAGGACTTCAACGGCGAGCGCCGAAGGCTTCATTTCCTGTTCCAGGTTGGCGAACTTGCGCTCGTACAGGTAGATCTGTGCCAACACCTGGTTGGCGAAAGAGCCATCCATGATGCGCGACGGGTGACCGGTGGCGTTGCCCAGGTTCACCAGGCGGCCTTCCGACAGCAGGATCAGGTGATCGTTAGTGGCCCTGTCCCGGTACACTGTATGCACCTGCGGCTTCACTTCTTCCCACTCCCAGTTGCTGCGCATGTAGGCGGTGTCGATTTCATTGTCGAAGTGGCCGATGTTGCAAACTACCGCGCCGCTTTTCAGCGCCTTGAGCATATTCGAGTTGCAGACGTTGTAGTTGCCGGTAGTGGTTACCACCATGTCGGTGTTGGCCAGCAGGTCGCGGTTGATGCACGCTGCAGTACCGTCGTTGACGCCGTCGATAAACGCCGAGACAACCTCGAAGCCATCCATGCAGGCTTGCATGGCGCAGATTGGGTCGATTTCAGCAATGCGTACAATCATGCCTTCCTGGCGCAGGGACTGAGCGGAGCCCTTACCTACGTCACCATAGCCAATTACCAGCGCCTTTTTACCGGCCATGAGATGGTCTGTGCCGCGCTTGATGGCATCGTTGAGGCTGTGGCGACAGCCGTACTTGTTGTCATTCTTCGATTTGGTTACAGAGTCATTGACGTTGATCGCAGGTACTTTCAGCGTGCCCTGTTCCAGCATTTCCTGCAGGCGGTGCACGCCGGTGGTGGTCTCCTCGGTGATACCGTGGATCTTGTCCAGCATGGCGGGGTATTTGTCATGCAACATGGCGGTCAGGTCACCGCCATCGTCCAGCACCATATTGGCATCCCAGGGTTGTCCATCCTGGAGAATGGTCTGCTCGAGACACCAGTCGTACTCTTCCTCGGTTTCACCTTTCCAGGCATAAACGGGAATTCCCGCAGCGGCAATGGCTGCGGCCGCGTGGTCCTGGGTGGAGAAAATGTTACAGGACGACCAGCGCACTTCAGCGCCCAGCTGCATAAGGGTCTCAATCAAAACGCCGGTCTGGATGGTCATGTGGATACAACCCAGGATTTTGGCGTCCGCCAGCGGCTTGCTGTCAGCATACTTCTCCCGCATTGCCATCAGTGCTGGCATTTCGCCCTCGGCGATGTCCAGTTCGCGGCGGCCCCATTGCGCCAGTGACATATCGGCGACCTTGTAGTCTTCGTTCGTGTTCAGTTTCTCAGCAGTACTCATTTAAGTATCCTTGGAGGCGCAGTGGCCCATTAGTTGAATTCGTTTCGATTTTTGCGCGGTGGTGCTACCCGGGTAGCACCACCGCTCCGATCATCGTGGCCGCTACTTAAAGCGCCGCCTTCAGCGCATCGGCTTTGTCAGTTTTTTCCCAGGTGAAATCCGCGTCCTCACGTCCAAAGTGACCGTAGGCCGCAGTCTTGCGATAGATCGGGCGTTTCAGGTCCAGCATGGCGATCAGGCCCTTGGGGCGCAGGTCGAAGTGCTCGCGCACCAGTTCCGAGATGCGGCCATCGTCAAGCTTGCCGGTACCAAAGGTATCAATGGAGATGGAGGTGGGCTCAGCCACACCGATGGCGTAGGACACCTGGATTTCGCAGCGATCGGCAAGTCCTGCCGCCACAATATTCTTCGCTACATAGCGCCCTGCATAGGCCGCGGAGCGGTCAACTTTAGAGGGGTCCTTGCCGGAGAAAGCGCCACCACCGTGCCGCGCCATGCCGCCGTAGGTGTCCACGATGATCTTGCGGCCGGTGAGGCCACAGTCACCGACAGGGCCACCAATGATGAACTGGCCAGTCGGGTTGATGTGGTATTGGGTGCCTGCATGCAGCCATTCGGTGGGCAGCACCTCCTTGATCACCAGGTCCATGATCGCATCCTGCAGATCCGACTGACTGATGTCTTCATCGTGTTGGGTGGACAGTACCACCGCATCAATGGCCACCGGCTTGCCTCCTTCATAGCGCAAGGTCACCTGGCTCTTGGCGTCCGGGCGCAGCCAGGGCAGGGTGCCGTGCTTACGCAGTTCTGCCTGGCGCTCTACCAGGCGGTGGGAGTAGTAAATCGGCGCTGGCATCAGCACCTCGGTCTCGTTAGTGGCGTAGCCGAACATCAGGCCCTGGTCGCCAGCGCCCTGTTCCGCGTGGGCACCTTCGCCCTCATTGACGCCCATGGCGATGTCAGGGGATTGTTTGCCAATGGCGTTGAGAATGGCGCAGGAGGCGCCGTCGAAGCCCACCTCCGAACTGTCGTAGCCGATATCCAGAATGGTCTTGCGGATGACGCCTTCAAGGTCCAGCCTGTTGCTCGTGGTGACTTCGCCTGCAACTATGGTCATACCGGTCTTGACCATCGTTTCAACGGCCACCCGGGCATCGGGGTCATCCTTGATAATGTCATCCAGAATGGCGTCGGAGATCTGGTCCGCCATCTTGTCCGGATGTCCCTCGGAGACAGATTCGGAGGTGAAAACTGCATATTCGCTCATAGTTTTATCCTTATTACTTAAATCGATCAGCTACGGCCAAACAGCCGCACCTGTATTTGAAAACCGTTTCGTTGCGCCAGGTACTCACTGGCGATATCGGTGAGTCCGGCGTCGCCGGCCCACTCGGCCAGGTCCTGGGGATTGAAGCCCAGCCACAGATCCCCGCAGTTCTCCCGGGCCCAGCCCTGGTCGTGATGGCAAAGGTCGGTGACCAGCACTACTCCCTCGGGGCCCAGGCAGGCGGCCGCATCCTGCAGCACCGTGGTGGGTGCCGGGGTGTGGTGCAACACCATGTTGATCACCACACAATCTGCCTGCAGGCCCTGCAGTTGTTCGCTGCGCGTGTCACCCAGGATGAATTCGACGTTATCCACCTGGGCCGCTGCGACCTTTTGTTGTGCCTGTTCCAGCATTCCCGGTGCATTATCCAGTGCCACCACGCGGTCAAACCGGGGTGCCAGCTCCAGCAGGAAGGAGCCGTCCCCGGGGCCCACTTCCAGTGCCGTGTGGTGACGCTTTAGCTGGGCACCCCGCAGCATCTGGGCCACCACGTCCGCGTACTGCTCGTAGCTGGCGATAAGATCCTGCTGCTGGCGGAACTTGTGGGCGTTGAGACGGAAAAAGTTGCTGGAGTTTTCCTCCCGTTGCCGGTGCAGTACCTGCAGTCCGGCTTCGATCTCCGGGGGCAGCTCTATCTGGTCCACAGCCTCGAAAATGCTGTGCTGTAACACCTCCAGGCCGGATTGTTGGCCCAGCTCGCTGCGCCGGTAGAAGATCGAATTGCCTTCCCTGCGGGCCGCCACCAGTCCAGCACTGGCCAATACCTTCAGGTGGTGGCTGAGGGCCGGTTGGCGGATATCAAAAATAGAGCACAACTCGGATACCCCAAAGGAATCCTTGCGCAGCACCCGCAACACCAGCAGGCGCAGGGTATCTGCACTGGCTTTGCACAGGCCCGTGAGCGCCGCCAGTTGTTGGTCTGGCTGCGATGGGGCGGGCGTTTCTGTGGCCACTTGATTGGCATTTGGCAAAAGCATGGCGGGGGAGTCTAGCAGGCAAGGGGATCTATATCAAAATATTTTGATATAGGAAGATGTGCGCGGCGTCACAACA
>CBDTVJ010000009.1:0-21123 GCA_965363655.1 uncultured Halieaceae bacterium
CCAATTATTTTGGGGAACAGCGCTTTGGTCGCCACGGCTCGACCCTGGAGCAGGCGCGGCGCTGGCTGCGCAGTGGGCGCAAGATCAGCCGTAACAAGCGCAGCCTGTATTTCTCTGCCCTGCGCGCTTTTGTGTTCAATCAATTGCTCGCAGCGCGGGTAGAGACCGGAAGCTGGAACAGGGTAGTGGCCGGCGATGTTTGCCTACTGCGTGGCACCCGCAGTTTTTTTACCTGCGATGAAGTGAATGAGGATATTCGCAGCCGGGTTGCAGCGGGTGATCTTCATCCGGGATTACCACTGTGGGGCAATGCTAAACCGGGAGAGGTAATGCCTCCCGCTATTGATGAGGCGAGCGCGTTGAGCGATTGTAGGGATATCTGCGAATTCCTGGAGAAATCCGACCTGGCCCTGGCCTGGCGTCCAACCCGATTACTCCCGGATGACTTTCATTGGCAGTTTTGTGATGATGGTAGCCTGCAGTTGGACTTTGCCCTGGGTGCTGGCAGTTATGCCACCGCACTTCTGGCCGAGTTGGTGCACTATAAAGAGAAAGAGAAAGAGAAAGAGAAACAGGGGAAGATTGAGAGTGGTGTCGGTAGTGAACAAGGTTGATTTAAAAGGCATTGGCATGACCTCCCAGCGCACACGGGAGCGTCTGATACAGCGGCTGGTCGACCAGGGTGTGACAAATACTGCGGTATTGGATGTGATTCGCACCACTCCCCGCCACCTGTTCCTTGACGAGGCTATGGCGCATCGCGCTTATGAGGATGTCGCCTTGCCGATCGGTTTCCAGCAGACCCTGTCCCAGCCCTATACCGTGGCGCGTATGACCGAATTGCTGCTGGCGGCTGGGCCGCGTTCAAGGGTGCTGGAAATCGGTACGGGCTCCGGCTACCAGACTGCGGTATTGGCGCAGATGGTCGAGGAAGTTTACAGCGTGGAGCGCATCAAGCCACTGCAACAAAAAGCGCGGCAGCGAATGCGACAGTTGAAATTGCGCAACGTGCACATGAACCATGCCGATGGTGGGATGGGCTGGCCCGAGCGCGGTCCTTTCGATGGCATAGTAGCCACGGCAGCGCCGGAGCATATTCCTGAGGACCTGTTGCAGCAGCTGGCAATGGGTGGGCGCCTGGTCATACCCGTGGGCGGAGACACCCAGCATCTTCACGTGGTGACGCGCACCCCCGAGGGCTATGCAACAGAGGTCATCGAAGAGGTCTTTTTTGTGCCGCTGCGCCCCGGTACGGTGAGGTAAGGAAATGACATCATTCGGAATTTTTTTACGCGGCTTGCTGATGGGCGCCGCTGACATTGTGCCCGGAGTCTCCGGCGGCACCATGGCCTTCATCACGGGTATTTATGACACGCTGCTGAGCAGCATTCGCTCGGTGGATCTCGAGTTCCTGCGCAAGCTGATCAAGTTGGATATCGCCGGCGCCTGGAGCCATGTTAACGGTGGTTTTCTGCTGGCCCTGTTGTTGGGAATTGCGACCAGTATTTTCTCCCTTGCGCGCATGATTTCCTGGTTGCTGGAACATCACCCGGTGCCCCTGTGGGCATTCTTTTTTGGCTTGATCCTGGCCTCCGCATTGGTGCTACTGCGCGAGGTAGAGCGCTGGTCAGCGGCGCGGGTGTGCTGTCTCATGGTGGGTGTGGCGATCGCTGTCTTTATCGCGCTGTCACCGGTACTGCAACTTGATATCGGCCTGGCCGGGGTGTTCCTGTCGGGTTTCCTGGCGATCTGCGCGATGATATTACCGGGTATTTCAGGCAGTTTTATCCTGGTGTTACTGGGCATGTACGGCACAGTACTGACAGCTATCAAAAGCTTCGACCTGGTGTTCATCCTGGTTTTTGTAGTGGGTGCGGGCTCTGGCTTACTGTGTTTCTCACGCTTGCTTTACTGGCTGCTGCATCGCTATCACCAGGCGACTATGGCCCTGCTGACGGGCTTCCTGTTTGGTTCATTGGCTGTCGTATGGCCCTGGAAGCGGGTGTTGAGCTGGATCGAAGGCAGTCATGGCCAGTTGAAGCCCGCCCAGCAGTTGCCGGTGACACCGGCTGACTTCCAGGTGTATTCCGGACAGGACCCGCAGCTCTGGTTTTGTATGGCGCTGATGGTATTGGGGTTTGCATTGGTCTGGTTGATTCACCTCAGGTGGGGTGATACGCAATCCGGATGATGGTCTTGCGCCATGGGGGAGGGAAGGTGCTTGCGCGGCTGTTAATGAGTCTGGTGTTGTGCAGCCTTATCGCCTGCGGAGGTAATACCCGTGCACCGGTGGAAGACCGGATGGCACGCTCCGCACCTTCAGTCCCTGTGGTGGCCAGCTCTTCACAGACTAACTCCCTCTATCGCGTTCAGCGTGGGGACACGCTCTATTCGATCGCCTTCCGCTATGGCCTGGATTATCGCAAAGTCGCCGCCGCCAATAACATACCCGGGCCTTATACTATTTACCCGGGACAGAAAATCTTCCTGAAGGAAGGCGCGCCGCCCCCCGCCATCCCGGCCAGTGCACCTTCCCCGCCGCCGACCAAAGTGGGTGCTGTGGGACCATCCAAATCGACGCCGGTCAAAAAACCTGTCAGTAAACCCGCAGCAAAAACCGTCACGCCGGTACCGTCGGGCAAAGCGCCCGCCGCTGGTACCTATACCGGCAAAAAAGTCAGCAGTTGGCGCTGGCCGACCGCTGGGCGGGTAAGCCGGGGATATTCGGGTAGCGTTCACAAGGGTATCGATATCAGCGGAGAGCGGGGTGATGCTGTTACTGCGGTGGCGGCCGGCAAGGTGGTTTATGCGGGCACTGGCATCGTGGGGTTTGGCGAGCTACTGATAATCAAACACAACGAGGTGTATCTCAGTGCCTATGGTCACAATGACCGCTTGCTGGTGTCTGAAGGACAGGTGGTGAAAGCAGGGCAAAAGATCGCCGAGAAGGGCAGTTCGGGAACGGATACCGTAAAACTGCACTTTGAGATCCGTAAAGAGGGCAAGCCGATTGACCCGCAAAGGTTATTGCCGCGACGGTAGTTCATCCAGAAAAAGGGCATTATAGAGAGGAAATAAGGGGTCAATTCTAACAATAACTAGCAAAGCAAAGAGTATTTCCGGCCGATTGCAATTTGTAACAGACTTGGGTTAGTCTGGTTGGCCCAGCAAAAAATACTCTGAGTATTTGTAAAAGAAGAAGAGTGGGATATGGTCATGGATGTGGATCCGAACAACTCACGTGCGAAACGGAATTCAAAACCAGCTGCAGCCAAGGAAAGGTCTGCCGCTGCCGAGGCGGTATCGAGACGTACGCCCCCCGGCACTTCCCCACAGAATTATCGAATCAAGGCTGCTGAGCGTCCCCCGGTCAGCGATGCCAAGCCCAGCGCAGATGCCGCCGACGATAGCTTTAACCAGGCTCGAGCCAATACCCGGCGCAAAATCGACAAGTCTCTGGATGCAACGCAGTTATACCTCAATGAAATCGGCTACTCTCCGCTACTGAGCGCGGACGAGGAGAAATACTACTCGCGGCTTGCCCTCAGCGGCGATGACTCCGGTCGACGGCGCATGATTGAAAGTAACCTGCGCCTGGTGGTAAAAATATCGCGTCGCTACATTAATCGTGGGCTCACCCTGCTGGACTTGATTGAAGAGGGTAACCTGGGCCTGATTCGCGCAGTCGAGAAGTTTGACCCAGAGCGGGGTTTTCGATTCTCTACCTATGCCACCTGGTGGATTCGCCAGACCATAGAGCGGGCGATTATGAACCAGACGCGAACCATCCGGCTGCCCATTCATGTCGTCAAGGAATTGAATGTCTACCTGCGTGCTGCGCGGGAGCTGACCCAGAAGCTCGACCATGAGCCTTCGGCAGAAGAAATCGCGGATATGCTGGATCGTCCGGCGGGCGATGTAAAGCGCATGCTGGGACTCAATGAGCGCGTCGCTTCCATGGATACACCGGTGGGTCCGGATTCGGACAGGTCCCTGGTGGATACAGTCGCCGATACTGCGGTGTGTGATCCTTCCCAGCTGTTGCAGGACATTGATATCAAGGACAACATTTGTACGTGGTTGGATGAATTGTCCGACAAACAGCGAGAAGTGGTGTCCCGTCGTTTTGGTTTGCGTGGTTATGAGAGTAGCACCCTGGAGGAAGTGGGGCGCGAAATTGGCTTGACCCGGGAGCGCGTGCGGCAGATACAGGTAGAGGCCCTCAAGCGCCTGCGCGGTATCATGGAGACCCAGGGCTTGAGCAGCGAATCGCTGTTCAGCTGATTCTTCCCACAATGGCCCTGGTGATGATTAAATTCCCCCGGCGGCTTCTGGTTTAAAATTTTATTTCCCTGTTTGAATCACCCGGGTGTCATGCTGCAGCAAGTCAATGGCTTCTCCACAGCGCATGCTGATCCCCGACGAATGCGTATGCTATGGGCTCGGAATTTACGGAGTAATTGCTATGGGTGAAGATATTCGCGAAAAGCTGGACCTGCCTGACCTGAACCAGGTGGGCTTCGTAGTGCGCAGCATGGAACAGGCCCTGGCACTGTATGAACCGTTGTTCGGTCCATTTTCGACCATGGATCCCGGTCCGATGAGCTATAACTATCGCGGCGCGGAGGAAGAGTGCGATATGCGGCTGGCCTTTGGCAAAAGCGGTGATGTGGAAATTGAGTTGATCGAGTGGCTAAGCGGCGGTTGCCCGCACAAGGAATTCCTGGACGCGGGCGGGGAGGGCATGCACCACCTGCGCTTTATCGTGGAAAATCTGGACCACAAAGTGGTCGAGGCAGAGGCCTTGGGCTATGAGGCGATCTGGGGTAAGCGCTACGGTGAGGGACTGGCCGTGGCTTACCTGGAGAGGGCGGGTGATCCATTGGTGATTGAGTTATTTGAAAACCACCACACCTGAAGTTTTGACCAGGGAGAGGGGCGCGACGCTTGTCTGCGCGACGCTTGCCTGTGCGATGCTGCTGCTGTGAATGTGTAAAATGAGTTGATGAAGGATGCCCTGATGATGAGGACTCTGGGAGCGCTGCTGCTGAGCGCCAGTGCGGTAGTAATGGCTGAGCCTGTCGCGCTGTTTGACGGCACCAGCTTGGCGGGTTGGCAGGCGGATGGCGATATCGAGTGGTTAGTGGTGGATGGTGCCATCCAGGCTAGCGGAAGCGGGGAAGGTTTTCTCACCACCGAGCGCGACTATGGAGACTTTCAGCTGCGCGCCGAGTTCTGGGTGGCTGCCACCACCAATTCCGGAATCTTCATTCGTTGCAGCGATCGTACGCGCATACATCCGGACACCTGCTATGAGATGAATATCTGGGACGAGCACCCCAAGCAGCAGGCGCGCACCGGTGCTATTGTGTTCAAGTTCATGCCACCGCTGGCGCAGGTTAAGACAGTGGGACGTTGGAACAGCTATGAGATCCGGGCCCAGGGCGCCACTTTGGAAGTGAAGGTGAATGGTTCTCTTACGGCGGTGCTGGAGGACGCTGACCCCACCGCAGGTTTTATTGCCCTGCAGCACTGGGAACAGGGTACGGTGAAGTTTCGGAATATACAGCTGGAGGAGCTTTAGCCTGCGCTTTGATTTTGGCCGTAAAAAAGCCCCGCCATGGCGATATGACGGGGCTGCGTTGAATCAAGCCAGGCTCAGCGTTGCAGCAGTTCCAGCTTGTTGGGTTTGCCAGCCCATTCTTCTGATTCGGGCAAGGGACCTTTCATCTCGGTAATACAGGGCCATACCTCAGCCAGCTCGGCATTCAGTTCCAGGAACACCGCCTGGTCCTCCGGTAACTCGTCTTCAGAGAAGATGGCGTCCACTGGGCACTCAGGCTCACACAGGGCGCAATCAATACACTCGTCCGGGTGTATAACCAAAAAGTTAGGGCCTTCGTAAAAGCAATCAACCGGACAAACCTCTACACAATCAGTGTGCTTGCAGTTGATGCAATCCTCTCCAACAACAAATGTCATTCCTAAAGCGCCTCTTGCTGAGTAATGTCTAAACTAAGGGGCGGTAGTTTACCTGTAGGAAGGGCAGAAATGAAGGCCTGTTAAAGGATAATCGGAGGGCTTGTGAGGGTGTTGATCAGCCACCCCGGGGCGTCATAGCTGGCTGCCTCAACGGTCGAGACTGGCCTTAAGTTCATACAGCTGTTCCAGCGCCTGGCGCGGACTCAGGCTGTCCACGTCCAGCGCCTTGAGCTGCTCCACTACCGGGTGTGGCTGGGCGGGACTGAACAAATCATCCTGCGCTGGATTTGGTGTGGGCAAATGGCCGGGTGGCGGGTGATTTTCCGCCCCGCGCTCCAGTTCCAGCAGTTTTTCCCGGGCCGCCTGTAGCACCGGGCCGGGGATGCCCGCGAGTTTGGCCACCTGCAATCCAAAGCTGCGGTTGGCGGGGCCTTCCTGGATATTGTGCAGGAACACCACGTGATCCTGGTGCTCGGTGGCGTCCAGGTGCACATTGGCCAGAGTGGGGCACAATTCGGGCAGGCTGGTCAGCTCAAAATAGTGGGTGGCAAACAGCGTAAAGGCCTGCACAGAGCGGGCCAGCTGCACCGCAGCTGCCCAGGCCAGGCTGAGACCGTCGAAGGTACTGGTGCCGCGTCCCACCTCATCCATCAGTACCAGGCTGCGGGGGGTGGCGTTGTGCAGGATATTGGCGGTCTCTGTCATCTCTACCATGAAGGTTGAGCGACCACTGGCCAGGTCATCGGAGGAACCGATGCGGGTGAAGATGCGGTCAATGGGCGCCAGCCTGACACTGTTGGCAGGGACATAACTGCCGATATGGGCCAGTAGGGCGATGACTGCATTCTGGCGCATATAGGTGGATTTACCGCCCATATTCGGGCCGGTGATCAGCAGCATGCGGCGCTGTTCGTTGAGTAGCGTGTCGTTGGCGATAAAGGGCTCTTCCAGGACCTGTTCCACCACCAGGTGCCGCCCGGCGACCACCTCGAAAATCTGCTCTTCACAAAATTGTGGCTGGCACAGGCTGAGATTGTCCGCCCGCTCCGCCAGGTTGGCCAGCACATCGATTTCCGACACCGCCGCGGCGGTATCCTGCAGTGGTGCCAGCTGCTCGTTGAGGCGCTCCAGTAAGTCTTCGTACAGGCCTTTCTCCCGGGCCAGCGCGCGGCTCTTGCTGGACAGGGCTTTGTCTTCAAAGGTCTTGAGTTCAGGCGTAATAAAACGCTCGGCATTTTTTAGCGTCTGGCGCCTGACGTATTCCGCTGGTGCCTGCTCAGACTGGGCACGGCTGATTTCAATGTAGTAGCCGTGCACGCGGTTGTAGCCCACCTTCAGGGTACTGATGCCGGTGGCCGCCTTTTCCCGTTTTTCTATTTCCAGCAGGTAGTCCCCGGCGTTGCTGCTGATCTGCCGCAATTCGTCCAGTTCCTCGTCGTAGCCCTGTGCAATGACACCGCCATCGCGGATAACCACCGGGGGATTGTCGATGATGGCGCGTTCCAGCAGGTCACAGAGCCCGGGGTAGTCCCCGGCCTGCTCGCTGAGGGTGCAGAGCAGGGAGGCTTCACAGTGGGATAATTCACTGCGCAACAGTGGCAAGGCCTGCAGGGAGCTGAGCAGGCGGGTAAGGTCCCGGGGGCGTGCGGAACGCAGGGCCACGCGGGTGAGGATGCGTTCCATATCACCCACCGGCTTGAGGGCGTTGCGCACGGTCTCGTAGTAATAGTTATCGCACAGGCTGTGAATGGCTGCGTGGCGCGCCTGCAGCGTTGTGATATCTGTCAGGGGGCGGTGCAGCCAGCGCCTTAGCAGGCGGCTGCCCATAGCCGTCACGCCCCGGTCCATCACCGACAGCAGGGTATTGCTATCACCGCCGGTCATGTTGCTGTCAATTTCCAGGTTGCGGCGGGTGGCGGCATCGAGGATCAGGCTCTGGGCGCGACTCTCCTGCTGCATGCTGCGAATGTGGGGTAGATTGCCGCGCTGGGTATCCTTGACGTACTGCAGCAGGCAGCCGGCGGCGCCGATGGCCAGGTCGATGCCATCGCAGCCAAAGCCCTGTAGGTCATGGGTCTGGAACTGTGTGTTCAGCGCGCGGCGGGCACTCTCCACATCGAATTCCCAGGCGGGCTGGCTACGGGCACCGCGACGCCCGGTAATATCCGGGTGGTAGATGGATTCGTGGTACAGGGTCTCGGCAGGATCCAGGCGCTGCAGCTCTCCGCTCAGGGCTTCCTCGCCACTGACTTCCAATACACGAAAACGGCCGCTGCTCAGATCGAGATAGGCGATGCCGTACTCCTGGTCATGTTGGGCCACCGCCAGCAGCAAGTTATCGACCTTGTCGTCCAGCAGTGCTTCATCGGACAGTGTGCCCGGGGTAACCACGCGCACCACCTGGCGGTCTACCGGGCCTTTGCTGGTCGCTGGATCTCCGATCTGCTCCACGATGGCCACTGATACACCGGCCTTGACCAGGCGGGCAAGATAGCCTTCCGCCGCGTGATAGGGCACGCCGCACATGGGGATGGGCTCGCCACCGGATTTACCCCTTGCGGTGAGGGTGATGTCCAGCAGTTCGGCCGCCTGTCTGGCGTCGTCGTGAAACAGTTCATAGAAATCACCCATACGGTAAAACACCAGGTCGTTGGGGTGATTGGCCTTGATGCCCAGGAACTGCTGCATCATTGGCGTGTGTTGTTGGTCTTTTAGCTTGGTCACTGCGGTACGGGAGGCTCAGAAGGGAGTTTCAAGAGGCCAGATTGTACGCCAAAGGGCGGCCCAGTACAGCCCGTTTCCCTCCGGGCTCCGTCCGATAAGAGCCCAGGGGCCGTATTGCTGCAGCAGGGAGTTGCTCCATGTCATCAGTCTCTGTTGTGGGCCGGGGAAGCGCGTGATTTTTCTGCCTGTGGTTCACCTGGCTATGATCTTTATAGGGGTGGTGGTCGTATATACTGATTACAAAATAATGAAAGGTAATCTGCCGATGGCTCTAAAAGTTATTGTATGGGGAACAGGAAATGTGGGGCGGCCCGCGATCCGTGCGGTGTTGTCACACAGTGACCTGCAGCTCGCCGGTGTCATCGTGGCCAGCGCCAATAAGGTGGGCCTGGATGTGGGTGAGATTGCCGGCGTCGGCGCAACCGGAGTGATTGCCACCAATGACTGGCGCGCCGTGCTGGCTGCCGGCGCTGATGCGGTGGTCTATACCGCCACGGCGGATATCCGTCCCGAGGAGGCCATGGCGGATTTGCTGGCCTGTCTGGAGGCCGGGATCAACGTGGTGTCCACGGCCTTTTATGCCTTCCTTGACCCGGCTTCCGCACCCGAAGATGCCCTGGCCGTGGTGAATGGCGCGTGTGAAAAAAGCGGTGCCTCGCTGTTTGTGTCCGGTATTGATCCAGGCTGGGTCATGGACATGCTGCCGGTGGTGCTTAGCGGAGCAGTGTCAGGGATTCGGGAAATTCGCAGCCGCGAGATTTTTAACTATGCCCTTTATGACCAGCCCCAGGTAGTGCGTGAGGTGATCGGCTTCGGCGGCTCAATGGATGAAACGCCGCTGATGCTGCATGATTTCGCCATTGAAATGGTGTGGGCGCCGATGGTTCGCCTGGTGGGTAACGCCATGGGCAAACCGGTAGAGCGGGTGGCAGTGCAGGTTGAACGCCTGCCGCTGGAGCGGGCCATTGAAGTGGATGGCATGGGGACCTTCGAGGCAGGTACCCAGGGTGCGTTTCGTTTTGAGGTGAGGGGCTATCACGGTGGCAAGCCGCTCTATGTACTGGAGCATGTCACCCGCATCGATGATGAATGTGCGCCTGACTGGCCTTATCCACCCGAGGGTCGTGGCTGTCACCAGGTCCTGATCAGCGGTAATCCTGACCTGCATGTGACGGTACATGGCGAGGATCACCATGAGCCGGGAGCGGCGGGTGGCGGTAACGCCAGTGCGGCCAATTGGGTCGTTAACGCGTTGCCAGCGGTATGTGCGGCCCGTCCCGGGGTGGTTACCGTTCTGGACTTGCCCAGGATCACCGGTGCGGGGCAGTTGGCACATGGATGACATGGACGCTACACCGGCTGAGGGCTCCACACCAGCTGATGGCTCTTTACAGCAATTAAACCCCACCCTGACCCGCGGCATGCGACTGGCGAAACTGGCGGGCACCCACTCGCTGGTGTTTTTGCTGGTCCTGTCGCTGTTTGCGGCTGCCGATAGCTGGAGCACAGTTACCGGCCTCGGCATTGCCGGATTTCTGTGTTTGCTCACCGGGGCGCTCGCCGGCGTTACCATCACGACCCTGGTGCACGAGTGGTTTCATTACCTGGGGGCGAGATTTAGCGGCGCCTCCTATGAGATACCCGACAAGCAGGGCTTGTTTGTCTTCGACTGGAATTTCAGTGATAACGAGCTGAGGCAATTTTTCATCATGAGCGTGGCTGGCAGTGTGGGCGGCCTGGTAGCCATCGTGCTGCTGTGGAACTCGGTGCCGGCAGACAGCTGGGGGCGCGCTGCCTTGCATGGTGGTGCCCTTGCCGGCTTTGTTTTTGGCTCCTGCATCGAGTGGCCAGTTTTACAGCGCACCTGGCAAAGCGGTGAGCCCCTGGCGGAACTGTCAAAAATCAATGAAAGTGTGTTAGCGCGCAGTTTCATTGCTGCCCTGCTGGCAGGAATCTTAGGCACAGTCGCACTCGCTCCCTGAATAGCACTCTGGTCTGGAATATGCCTATAATCAAAGGCGAAATGGGAGCGGAGAGCTGGCCTGGTGCCACATGAAAATTTGATATCTGTACATTTGCAGGCCTTCCGCGATGTTGCCGGCGGCTTGCTTCCCTTGCTTCACGCTATCCAGCAGGACGTCGGCTATATTCCCCCGGCCGCGATAGGCGATATCGCCCGCTGCATGAATCTCTCCCGCGCCGAGGTGCACGGGGTAATATCCTTCTACGAAGACTTTCGCACCGCAGCTGTCGGTCGGCATGTGGTGCAGATTTGTCGCGCTGAGGCCTGCCAGTCCATGGGCGCCCGTGAACTGGAGGCCCATGCAAAACAATCCCTTGGCATAGAGTACGGACAGACCACAGCCGATGGGCACATCACCCTGCAAGCGGTCTACTGTCTGGGCAACTGTGCCTGTTCTCCCTCGGTGCGTATTGACGACGACATTTATGCGCGGGTGGACGCGGCGCGCCTGGATGAACTACTGGCCAGTAGCGTAGAAGGACAGGGCGCTTGATGCTCCATGTTTATCTTCCGCAGGACACCAGCGCAGTAGCCCTGGGGGCCGATCAAGTGGCCGCAGCGCTGGTGGCAGAGACCTCGGCACGCGCCATAGAATTACACCTGCTGCGCAACGGTTCCCGCGGGATGTTTGCCCTGGAGCCGCTGCTGGAAGTTGCACGCGACGGACAGCGCCTGGCTTTTGGACCGGTTCGCACCAGGGATATTCCCGGCCTGTTGGATGCGCTGGCCACGGACTTTGCGCAACACCCACTTTTTCTAGGCCCGACAGAAGATATTCCATGGCTGCAGGCGCAGCAGAGAGTGACCTTCGCCCGCGCCGGACTGGGCGATCCCCTATGCCTGGATAATTATTTGTCATTGCAGGGCTTTGCCGGTCTCGAAAAGGCCCTGCAATTGTCGCCGCAGGACATCGTTGCCGAGGTAAGCGACTCCGGGCTGCGTGGTCGTGGCGGCGCTGCCTTTCCCGCAGGAATCAAATGGCGCACGGTATTGGATACCCCGGCACAGCAGAAATATATTGTGTGTAACGCGGATGAGGGCGACTCTGGCACGTTCGCCGACCGGCTGCTCATGGAGGCGGATCCCTACCAGTTGCTTGAGGGCATGGTGATCGCCGGGCTGGCGGTGGGGGCCACGCGCGGTTACATCTACTTGCGCTCCGAATATCCGCGCGCGCTGCGGGTGCTGCAAAGTGCTGTCACCATCGCCCGTGAACGGGGTTACCTGGGCGAGGATATTCGCGGCAGCGGCAAGGCATTCGACCTGGAACTGCGCGTCGGTGCTGGCGCCTATATCTGCGGCGAGGAAACCGCCCTGCTGGACAGCCTGGAAGGGAAGCGTGGCATGGTGCGCGCCAAGCCGCCGCTGCCTGCTATCGAAGGTTTATTTGGCCAGCCCACGGTGGTGAACAATGTCCTTACCCTGGCGGCAGTTACCACGGTGCTGGCGCAGGGTGCTGATTTCTACAGTGCATTGGGTACGGGTCGTTCGCGTGGCACCCTGACGCTGCAACTGGCGGGGAATATTCAATGCGGTGGTCTGGTGGAGCTTCCTTATGGTCTCACCCTGCGCCAGGTGGTTGATGAATTTGGGCAGGGCACCGTTAGTGGTCGCCCGATCAGGGCGATTCAGGTGGGCGGCCCATTGGGCGCTTACTTACCTGAATCCCTGTGGGATACACCGCTGGATTACGAGGCCTTTGCCGCAGTGGGCGCTATGTTGGGTCACGGTGGCGTGGTGGTGTTCGATGACACAGTGGATATGACTGCGCAGGCCAGGTTTTCCATGGAGTTTTGTGCGGTGGAGTCCTGCGGCAAGTGTACGCCCTGTCGCATTGGTGCCACGCGGGGCGTCGAAGTTATCGACAGGATAATTGCCCGGCAGCAGGTGGCAGAGAATCGCGAACTGTTGCTGGAACTGTGCGACACCATGGAGCAGGGATCACTGTGTGCCATGGGCGGCCTGACCCCGTTGCCGGTACGCAGCGCGTTACAGTATTTTGCGGAAGACTTTGGCTGAATTTTCGGCGCTAAACCCGAGGCCGTCCAGGCGGCCCGCAAGGACATACCATGTTGCAGTTTTATGAGCCTGAAAAAGACTACGGTACCCCGCAGGTGCAGGGTGGGGAAGCGGTAACACTGTGTGTCGATGGCGTGGATATCACTGTGCCGGCGGGTACCTCGGTGATGCGCGCAGCCGCCGAAGCGGGCGTCAAAGTCCCCAGGCTCTGCGCCACCGATTCCCTGGAAGCCTTTGGCTCCTGCCGGGTATGCCTGGTGGAAATCGAGGGTGTGAAGGGCTATCCCGCCTCCTGTACCACACCCGTAGTAGCCGGCATGTCGGTGCGTACCCAGACGGAAGCGCTGGCAAAACTGCGGCGCAACGTGATGGAACTGTATATTTCCGATCACCCCCTGGACTGCCTCACCTGTGCCACCAATGGCGACTGTGAATTGCAGGATACGGCGGGAGAGCTGGGTCTGCGCGAAGTGCGTTACGGCTTTGCCGGTGCCAATCACCTTGCTGCGGAAAAAGACCAGTCCAATCCCTATTTCACCTTTGACCCGTCAAAGTGCATTGTCTGTTCGCGCTGCGTGCGCGCCTGCGACGAAGTGCAGGGTACCTTCGCGCTCACTATAGAGGGCCGGGGTTTCGAGTCCAAAGTCGCGGCGGGGCAGGCCGAGGCTTTCATGGATTCTGAGTGTGTATCCTGTGGAGCATGTGTCAATGCCTGCCCCACGGCGACGCTTACCGAGAATAGCCTGATCGAACTGGGCGTGCCCGATCATTCCGTGGTGACTACTTGCGCATACTGCGGAGTGGGTTGTTCTTTTCGCGCGGAGTTGAAAGGCAACACCGTGGTGCGCATGAAGCCCGACAAGGATGGCCACGCCAACGAGGGGCATGCCTGCGTCAAGGGTCGCTTCGCCTTTGGTTACGCCACCCACCGTGACCGTATTACCGAACCGATGATCAGGGAGAGCATTGACGCGCCCTGGCGCGTCGTTTCCTGGGAGGAGGCCATTGCCTATACTGCAAGGCGTTTTCGTGAAATACAGGATCAGCATGGGCGCAATAGCATTGGTGCAATTTCCTCCTCCCGTTGTACCAATGAGGAGGTGTACCTGGTGCAGAAGTTGGTGCGAGCCGGGTTTGCCAATAACAACATCGATACCTGCGCCCGTGTGTGCCACTCACCCACCGGCTATGGCCTGAAAACGACGCTCGGTGAGTCCGCTGGTACCCAGGCCTTTACCTCCGTGGCAAAAGCCGATGTGGTGCTGATAATCGGTTCCAACCCGACCGAGGCGCATCCGGTGTTCGCCTCCCGCTTGAAAAAGCGTCTGCGCGAGGGCGCCAGGCTGATAGTAATAGACCCGCGCGGCATAGAGCTGGTGAACGCGCCCCATGTTAGCGCGGACTACCACCTGGCGGTCAATCCTGGAGCCAACGTGGCGGTGCTCAATGCCATGGCCCACGTTATCGTCGAAGAGGGGCTGCAGAACGACAGCTTTATCCGGCAGCGTTGCGACCTGGACGCCTTTTCGGCCTGGCTGGAGTTTATCCGAAACCCCCGTCATTCGCCGGAAGCAATGGCAGAATCTACCGGAATTCCTGCCCGGCAGTTGCGCGCTGCTGCTCGGCTTTATGCTGAGGCCGGTAACGGCGCCATTTACTACGGGCTTGGTGTGACGGAGCACAGCCAGGGTTCAACCGCGGTGATGGGCATCGCCAACCTGGCCATGTTGACCGGTAATCTTGGGCGTGAGGGCGTGGGGGTGAACCCCATGCGCGGACAGAATAATGTACAGGGCTCCTGTGACATGGGTTCCTTTCCCCACGAGTTGCCCGGTTACAGGCACCTCTCGGATGCCGCCGCGCGAGCGGATTTTGAGCGGGAGTGGCAGGTCACGCTGGACCCGCAGCCCGGTATGCGCATTCCCAATATGTTCGACGCTGCAGTGGACGGGGACTTCCGCGGCCTGTATTGCCAGGGTGAGGATGTGGCCCAGTCCGATCCCAACACCGCTCATATCCAGGCGGCACTGGAAGCGCTGGATTGCCTGGTGGTGCAGGATCTGTTTCTCAATGAGACCGCCAAGTATGCCCATGTTTTTCTGCCGGGCTCCTCTTTCCTGGAAAAGAATGGCACCTTTACCAACGCCGAGCGGCGCATCTCCATGGTGCGCAAGGTGATGCCTTCACTCAGTGGTAAGGAGGACTGGGAGATCACCGTAGACCTGGCCAATGCCATGGGCTGCCCCATGGATTATCGTCATCCCAGTGAAATCATGGATGAGATTGCCCGTCTCACGCCGACCTTTGCCGGGGTCAGTTACGCCAAGCTCGATACACAGGGCAGTATCCAGTGGCCCTGCAACGCGGAGGCCCCCCAGGGCACGCTTACCATGCATGTCGATGAATTTGTGCGCGGCAAGGGCTTCTTTGCCATGACCGGATTTGTACCCACGGACGAGCGCGCCAATCGCCGGTTCCCGCTGCTGCTGACAACCGGGCGTATTCTCAGCCAGTACAACGTGGGCGCGCAGACACGTCGCACCGACAACAGTGCCTGGCACCCGGAAGATACGCTGGAGATTCATCCCCATGACGCCGAGGAGCGCGGTATAGCCAGCGGCGACTGGGTCGGTGTACAGAGTCGCGTCGGTAATACGGTGTTGCGCGCACAGATTTCCGAGCGCGTGAAACCCGGCGTACTCTACACCACCTTCCATCACCCCCTGTCCGGGGCTAACGTGATCACCACAGACAACTCGGACTGGGCCACCAATTGCCCTGAATACAAGGTAACCGCAGTGCAGGCGATGCGTGTGACAGAGCCTTCAGCCTGGCAGGCGCGGCAGGAAAAATTTGACAGGCGCCAGCATGAACTATTACCGCAGGCGCGTAGTCATATGTCGCACAGCCCGGTGGAAGGCGGCGCATGACAGGCCAGATCGAACACCTGGTAAAGATGGCCAACCAGATAGCACTGAATTTTGGTGACTGGGGAGACGAGGAACTGGTGGTCGCAAAAATTGGCGAACACCTGGGGAAATTTTGGACGCCAGCCATGTTGCAACAGCTGCTGGCCTATCGAAAAACAGGTGGCGATAGCCTGTCGCCGGTAGTATGCAGGGCGCTGACTGCGCTCGAAGAACAACTTGAAACGGGAGACCCGATACCATGAGGACACAAATCAAATTGACACGGACGCTTTTACTGGCCTTGTTGCTGGCAGTAACCCCCTTTGCCCTGGCAGCGAGTGAGGAAAGCGCTTCAACCGAGCGCATAGTGGTGGTCGGCCAGGGCAGTGTGGACCTGGCACCGGACATGGCTGTGTTGGCACTGACCGTGACCCGGGAGGCTAAAACGGCGAGAGCGGCGCTGGATGCCAATTCCTCGGCTATGGCAGATGTGATAAAGGCGATGCGTGCCAAGGGAATCGCAGAGCGTGACCTGCAAACGTCCAACTTTTCCATCCAACCGAAGTACGCCCAGCTACCGCGACAACCTTCCGGTGAGCGCCCGGCACCGCAGGTTGCCGGTTATACCGTGCGCAACAGCCTGAGTGTGCGTGTGCGGGACATCAGTAAGGTCGGCGAGGTGCTCGATGAGTCCGTGTCCCTGGGGGTGAATGAGGGAGGCGGCATCGTGTTCACCAATGATGATCCTTCCCCTGCCCTGTCCCAGGCGCGTATTGAGGCTGTGCAGGATGCTCGCAACAAAGCCAGGACACTGGCGGAAGCAGCAGGGGTGAGGGCCGGCCGGATACTGGAAATTTCTGAGCAGTCCTACAATCCAGCGCCTATGCCCATGATGCGGGCAGAAATGTCCATGGCCGCAGGGGCCCGTGCTGTACCTGTCGCGACCGGTGAAAATACCTACAAGGTTGCGGTGCACCTGGTGGTAGCCATCGAACAATAGCGGCGAGTGGATTGCGTCGCTGCCACAGAAAAAATTTACCGGTCTTTTGCACCCGACACGATATAAATCAATAACTGGGCGAGCGACCGTGAGCACAATGGACGTCTATGGGTATTGAGATCAATAAAACCACCTTCGCCGCGCAGGACTACGCAGCGTTCGAGCGGGTGCTGGAGGAAAACCTTGCCGTCCTCAATGAGCTGCTGGCAACCCCCGGTTTCGGCATCGGCCCCCACTCACTGGGAGCGGAACTGGAAATCTACATTGTCGATGCCCAGGGCAGGCCGCTGCACGTCAACCAGGAAATACTGGCGGCGGCGGACGATGAGCAGCTGACCCTGGAGCTCAATCGCTACAACCTGGAATTCAATCTCTCGCCCCACCAGATCAACCAGAGCCCTTTTGCTGCCACTGAGCGGGAGATCATTGCCAAGCTGTCCGAAGTTGGACAGGTGGCGGCCAGGTTCGGGGGCAGGGTTGTCCCCATTGGTATTCTTCCCACGCTGCGCCAGTCGGACTTTGGCGCGCACTGCATTACAGATCGCCAGCGCTACCACGCGCTGGTTCGCCAGCTACTGGAACGACGGGGTGAGAAGTTCAAGATTGATATCCACGGTGAAGACCCGCTGCTAATGGAGATGGCGGACATTACGCTGGAAGGTGCCAACACCTCGTTCCAGGTGCACTACAGGGTGAATCCGGCAGACTACGCCGACACCTTCAATGCTATCCAACTGATGACGCCGCTGGCGCTGGCCATTGGCGCCAACTCGCCAACGCTGTTCGGCCATGACCTGTGGCGCGAAACACGCATACCGCTGTTCAAGCAATCTATCGACACACGCAAGCAGGACCGTTATGGCTGGAAAGAGCCGGCCAGGGTGAACTTTGGCCAGGGTTGGGCGCGGCGCAACGCACAGGAGCTGTTCGCGGAGGTGGTGCGCATTTATGCCCCGTTATTGCCGATTCGTGCGCAGCACTCCTCGGGGGAGCAACTGCGCAAGGGTATTACCCCGTCTTTGTCAGAGCTGCGCCTGCACCAGAGTACCGTGTGGTTGTGGAACCGCCCCGTTTACGATGATGTGGACGGCGGGCATTTACGGATTGAAATGCGCGCACTGCCGGCGGGGCCGACCCCGATTGATATGGTAGCCAATGCCGCCTTTCTTATCGGCCTGGCGGAGGGCGTGCGCCCGCGAATTGACCAGTTGTTGCCCGCCATACCCTTTAATATCGCCGAATATAATTTTTATCGGGCAGCCCAGCACGGCCTGGACGCGCAATTGATATGGCCTGAGTTTGGCCAGTCGAAATACCGGGAGCAACCGATTTGCACCGTCATAGAGAACTTGCTACCGACCGCCCGCGAGGGCTTGCATGCGATTGGTATTGCCGCCGATGAAGCGCAACGCTACATGTGGGTGATCGAAGAGCGATTGCGCCGGCGCCAGACCGGCGCGAGTTGGCAACGGGCGAAGCTGGCTGCGCTGAAACAGGACATGCCGCTGGATGCGGCCTTGCATCAACTACTGGAGGAATTCATGGGCTACAGCGCGCAAAATCTGCCGGTAGCCGAGTGGCCGCTATGAGACGATTCAATTTTATCAAGAACCCATTGGCTACCGATATTGGCAACAACGTAGAGGATTTCTTGCATTCCCTGGGTGGCCCCACCTGCTTTTTCCTGGAGGGAGAGGATCCAGGTCGCACCCGGGCCCTGGTCACCCTGCTGCACGGTAACGAGCCCTCAGGGGCTATGGCCCTGTTTCGCTGGTTGAAGTCCGCCCGGCGCCCGGCGGTGAACGTGGTGTGCATTGTCGCCTCGGTGACTGCGGCGCTGGAAACACCCCCGTTCACCCATCGTATGCTGCCCCGGGCCAGGGACCTCAATCGCTGTTTCCGGCCCCCCTTTGATGGCGCTCAGGGCGCACTCGCTGAGGAGATCCTGGAAATTTTGCAAATGCACCATCCCGAGGCGGTGGTGGATATGCACAACACCTCCGGCTCTGGCCCTTCCTTTGGTGTGTGCACGCACATGGATCGTCAGCACGACGCGCTAGTCTCCCTGTTTACCCAGCGCCTGATTGTGTCCAATTTGCGCATGGGCGCATTGATGGATATCAGTGAGCACAGTTATCCCACGGTGACGGTTGAGGTTGGCGGCAGAATGGATGACGAAGCGCATGAACTGGCCTATGACGGTTTGTGCCGCTATTTCGGCAATAAAAATGTTCTTGCCCAGGAGGAGACCGACTGGGGCCTGGAGTTACTGTGTGACCCCATTCGCCTGGAGCTGGTGGAAAATGTGACGCTCACCTACGCTGAGGCCCACCGGGACAGTTACGACATCACCTTGAAGCCGGACATCGAGCATCACAATTTCGGTACCGTATCCCCGGACACCATGCTGGGCTGGGCGAAGGGCCCGGAGCAGGCGCTGTTCAATGCCTGGGATATGGGTGGCCGCTGTGCCGTGACCAAATTGGTGCGCATCAAAAATGGTGAACTGTATCCGGCGCAGCCACTCAAGCTGTTCATGATTACCAACAACGCGGCCATCGCCCAGTCTGATTGCTTATTTTATGCAGTGGCAGACGACGGCACCGCCATCTGCGTGTAACGCCCGACGCTACCCTGGATCTGCTGCAGTCTGAGTTGAGCTAAGCCAAGGGCTTAATTCAGCCCTCAGCTTGTTTTCTTTGTGCCCCGTGCTGCAGCGGACTTCGCCTTGGCCTTGGGCTTCCTGGCCTTGGTTTTTACTGCCGTCTTGGCTTTAGCCTTTGGCTTAACCGCTGTTGTAGGCTTCGCTTTTCTTTTCGGCCTGGTTTTAGCCTGCGCCTTTACCTTGGCTTTTGCTTTTGCTTTCGCTTTGGCAGTGGGGCTGCGAGCGGTTTTGTTCGCCGCCGTGCGTAACTCTTCAAAGGCCTCGCCCAGGCATTCCTTGTAAAACTCCGGGTCCGGCAGCATTTCCCGGCAGGAAATAAAGTTGATGGTGATACGATTGGCGGCGCTCAGCACGGCGTGAAACAGCCCCATCATGTGTAGCAAGGGTCCCAGGCCCATCATCAGGTGGACCTTGGCTCCCGCCAGGTAGAGAGGGATTTGCGGGCCGGGAACGTTCGAAATGATGACGTGCGCCGGCATCGGCATATCGGTGCGTGCGGCCGCGCGCGTTGCCGCCTGCAAGCTCCACCCCATCACCTGTGGTATGAATATCTCACTGATATCCATAATCATGCTGGAACCCACGGCACTGGAAAATGCCTTGGACCCGTCCGAGCTTTTATGGATGACCTTCAGGCGTTCGATTGGATCAGCAATATTGGTGGCCATGTCGATGGTCATAATGCTCACCTGGTTGCCCGTTGATTCGCTGTTGCGTTCGTCGCGCACACTGATAGGGGCGCCGGCGCTCAAGCTGTCTTCGGGGAGCTCATTCTTGCTATGCAAATATTTGCGTAGACCGCCGCCAACGATCGAAACGAGGATGTCGTTGATGGTGACCTCGCCGCCCAGGGCCTTCCTGATGGCCTTGATTTCAGCCAGGTCCATGATCAGGGCATCGGTCACCCGGCTGCTGGTGATCAGGTCGTTAAAGCGGGTCTTGGCGGTCATCGGTTTCCTGGGTTCGCCCTTGGCCTCTGCGCTCAATTTGCTGGCGCGGATCACCGCTGGCACCAGGTTGCTTATCGTCTCCACGAATTTGACCGGTCGCTGCATGTTGTGCAGGTAAGCGCGAGACCAGACATCCCACCTGGAAGGGCTGCTTTCACCCTGCCAGTCGTCGCTGATTCGCGGTGGCTCGATCTCATCTGTGAGGCTGTGAATAGCGGTGATAATTTCGGCGCCGGAAATACCGTCTATCGCCGAGTGATGAATTTTCAGCATGATGGCGAAACTGTTGTGCGGTAAACCTTCAACCTTGTTCAGCCCCTCGATGACATAGGCCTCCCACAGGGGCCGCTTCATATCCAGTCCACGGGCCTGCAGCCGCGCCAGCAGAATGCACAATTGCCGCCAGTCGCCCGGTTTGGGCAGGGCGATATGGCGCACGTGGAATTCCAGGTCGAAGTGCGAATCCTCCACCCAGTAGGGGGTATCCAGGCCCATGGCCCCGCCGGCCAGTTTGCGCCTGAAAATAGCGGACTTGTGCAGGTTGCGCTCGAAGACCGTGAGGATTTCCTTGAACCGGACTTTGCCACCATCGCGACCAGAGGGGTCGTAGACGATGATGGGACTGATATGCATGGGAGTGCTGGGACTTTCCTGCTGCAGGAAGTTATTGTCCATTTCGGTGAGTTGCTGCATGGCTGCTCCTTGACGCCAACGATCTTTCTACTTGCTACTTTGCACCGAAGTAATTGCTACGGCAAGTACTGCGTGGCAGTATCGCGCAGGCGATCATACGGGAAGCTTGGCATGGCGAATTTTCTCCTCTGGGGCGTGATTGCCTCGCCCTACCAACT
>CBDTVJ010000010.1:0-20796 GCA_965363655.1 uncultured Halieaceae bacterium
CCATCGATTACAGCAATTCACGAATCATAATATAGTATAAAGATTATGCTTAAAGACTTTAAAGAATTCGCCATGCGCGGCAATGTCGTTGATATGGCAGTTGGTATCATCATTGGTGGCGCCTTTGGCACCATCGTCAAGAGCCTGGTATCAGATGTGATCATGCCTCCCATTGGCCTGGCGTTGGGTGGTGTGGATTTCACCGATCTTTTCCTCACCCTCAAAGAAGGTGCCCAGGCGGGGCCTTACGCGACGCTGGCTGCCGCCCAGGAGGCTGGAGCCGTCACCATCAGTTACGGTATTTTCTTTAACTCCGTGATAAGTTTCCTGATCGTGGCCTTTGCTGTGTTCCTGCTGATTCGTGGCATCAACAATATGCAGGCGGAGGAAGAAGCTGAGGAAGTCACTACCAAGGAGTGTGGATTCTGCTACTCCGAGGTGCCACTCAAAGCTACCCGCTGCCCCAATTGTACGTCTGAACTGGGCTGACTCGAGCTATAAGGGGCGCGGGCAGGTTCTTTGTAAGTAATCTACGCTCCTTTTTAAACCCTATCCAAATAGAAAATAGTGTTGTCTAGGGCATGCGCCCTGGCAGCATTTTAAATTGAAAAAATCATCCTTTTACCCCACTTTTACATTCCATCGATCACAATCTGAATGGGCAGTGATAGTCTCGCTTCTTCCAAAGAAAGGCACTCGATGTGCCCGATAAGCCAACGGAGAAAACTATGAAAACACTACGAGCAGTTATAGCAGTTGCCAGTGCAGTTGCCATACTTGGAGGCTGTGCTACACAAGATGGCACTACCAATGATGGCGATCTGCAAGCGCAGCTGGATAAGGCCCAGACCAGAGCCGAACAGAATGAAGCGGAGACTGAGCGCCTGCGCACGGAACTGGCTAATGCCAAAGGTACAGGACAGATGTCGACAGTCGGTGGCAGCCTGTTGCCGCCCAACGCCCAGCCCGGTCACTGCTACGCACGCGTGTTAATCCCGGCCCAGTACTCTACCGGAGAAGAGACTGTGCTGGCACGCGCAGCCAGCCAGCGCATCGACGTCACTCCCGCCCAGTACAAATACGTAGAGCAGAAGGTACTGGTGCAGGAAGAATCCAAGAAGCTGGAGATTATTCCCGCTACTTACAAAACCGTGACAGAACGCATCATGGTGGAGCCGGAAAAAACACGTATTAAAGAGGTGCCTGGCACCTTCGAAACTGTGAGTGAGAAGATCCTGGTGAAGCCGGCCTACACAACCTGGAAAAAGGGTAGGGGGCCTATCGAAAGCCTGAACGCATCGACTGGTGAAATTATGTGTCTGGTTGAAGTTCCTGCAGAATACAAAACAGTATCGAAAAAAGTTGTGAAGAAAGCGGCAACTACCGCTCAGCAAACTATTCCTGCCAAGTACAAGACTGTCAGCCGGAAAGTGGTGGACAAGCCTGCTACTACCCGTGAGATTGTAGTGCCAGCCAAGTACGATACGGTCAAGGTGCGTCAGCTAGTCAGCGAGACTCGCAGCAACACCGTCGAGATACCTGCTGAGTACAAGAAGGTCGGTACACGTAAGCTGGTACAGGATTCCAGTCTGGAATGGCGTGAAATTCTCTGCGACACCAATACCACTCCCGGAGTAATAGCGCGCTTGCAGAAGGCTCTTAATACGGCTGGTTATGACGCCGGTACCCCTGACGGTATGCTGGGCAACCAGACTCTGGCTGCGGTGAAGAAATACCAGTTGGATCACAAGATGGCCAGCGGCCAGTTGACCATGAAGGTACTGAATGACCTGAAAGTGTCGATGTAACGACTATTGCATGCGATAAAGTGGAAAAGGCCCCTTATGGGGCCCTTTTTTATACCGGTTATTCAGGTGGATCCTCCCCTTCCGGTGGATCTTCTTCCTCGGGTTCATCTTCCTCTTCTTCCTCAGGCTCCTCTTCTTCCTCCTCCTGTTCCTCCTTTGGCTCGCATTCATCCCCAGGCTCGGTGCCACAATCATCCTCGCCATCCAGCTCGCCGCCATCCAGCGCGCCTTCCTGCTCAAACTCCACTTCTTCCGCCACGCCGTCAGCAGCTCGTTCATCCTTGACCTTGATAAGATCGCCGACTTTCAGCTGGCCGTAAAAAGCTTGCGGAGATAGATCCTCGTCATACTGGTTTTCAAATTCAGTATCCGCCGTGCTGAATACGATGCCCAATAATTTGATGTCAACACCGGCATTGAAGGCCTCTACTTGCGCCTGCAGGATGTCGTCGTCCGGCTCATCGCGATCTATTCGTGTGGCAAGTAAGGTATCGCCGATCTGGACAGCCTCCATTACCAGAAAATCTCCAATAGAAATATCCCCAAGGGTAAGGGGGTCGGCTTGCTCGGTGTCATCTTCCAACAGGGTAGTGTTGTCCACCTGCACTGTCACGGAACCTGCGTGAAATTGCAGTGTGATGGTGCCAGTTCCGGCGTTAACGGCAGCGACACTCGCTTCGATTTCGATCCGGCCACGACGTGACTTGATCTCTTCGGCAAGCAGAACATCTCCATTCCACAGGCCCTCTACTGCAACGATTACACCGTCAGCAAGAATCAGGTTGGTGGGTAACAGGGCAGCATCCGATGCATCAACGGCAACACCGTTAACCTTGAATTGACTTTTGCTAACGAAATCGGTGATAGCACCTTGCACAGATAGTTCATCTTCTTCATCGAAATCATCAGACGGGTCGTCTTCTGTCTCGATGCGCAGGGCTAATATTATTCCACTGTCCAGGGTTCCATAGACCTCAACGTTGGCACCTTCAGTCAGTTTGCCCCCGGTCACGTCCGACAGATCGGCATTGCTGAAGTCTACGATAAACTCGTTTAGCCTGAATTCTGTATCCGTGAGGTCGGTCACTACCCCTTTCACTTCCACTTCCGTGGTGCCCGGAATAAAATCGGATTTCTTTTCGACGCGAGTGGCGCGGATTTGCGATTCGTTGATTCTAAATCCTGATACCTCAACTACGTCATTAATATCCAGCGTATCGAAACTGACGCCATCAAACACGGTGCTGGTTCGCTCCACGATAACTTCCAGGCCTAGAACAAGCATAAGGAGGGAATCGCCGTCCGGGCCGAGCTGTAACGTCGCGATGGGTCCTTGCACCTCATCATCAAAGACTACCTGCTGTGCAATACCCGTGGTGCCATCCTCGTTGACAGTGCCGCTGACAGTTACCACCATTCCCAGTTTTAACGCGTCTTCAGCGGCAGCGTCGCCATCGACAAAGATAGTAGCTTCTTCAGTCTCGAACTCGATGCCGTTTACAAAGATGCTACCGAAACCGTCCACGGTGCCGGTGCTGGTGATTCCGCTTCCGCCGATACCACCACCACTGCTGAAGGTATTACTGGTTACGGCAAGGCCACCGCCAGCGCCACCGCCGCAGGAAGACAGCGAGGCGAACAGTAGAAAAAGTGGAATACGATACATAGACGTTCTGATCATGATGGCTCCTTCTCCGAACCGGGGTAGTCACTGTAGTAAATGCCTACAGCAACGTAACGTGGCGTGACACCAGGATTCTCGGATTCATTTACCTCGTGGCTGGACAGCCAGCGATGGTATTCCTCCAGTAATGCCTGGGACTTTTTGTTGGAGAACTCTAGAAATTCGGGTAGCGCTTCGGGGTTTACGAGCACGTTGGAGACCTTGCGCTGAAAATAAAGGTGCTCGGGCTCGGCTGTCAGGTTGTGACCTATGGTGGCAATCAGCTCGGCAGTATCAGTGCCAAGAATATTTACCTTCTCAAGGGACGTAGCGGATGGGATGTAGGCGCGTTCACGCAATTCAATGCCGTGCTCGCCAACTTCTACTGTGCCGCTAGTTTCCAGCACCGACAGCATGGCGGCAGCCGGAATATCGCCACTGAACTCTTTCACCAGGGTCGAGAAACTACCCTGTTTGCCCTCCATCGGCAACACCGCAGGTTCCCCGTCGGCATTGAGGAAACGAGAGTCGTTGATCCAGCCGCTGATGACTCGAATCGCCCGGCTGTAACGCTGGGAGGATGCCTCGTCATCCACCAGGTCCAACTCGCGCAAGCGTTTGGTCTCCTTGCGCGTTAGCCCGGTTAGTGCCGATACGCTGGATATGGTGGGTCGCTTGCCGGATTCGGCAGTATGGATGAAACCCTCTTCAACATAGGCCTTGCGTGCCAGCTCGGCGAAGGTCCCATAGGCCATGCCGTGCCTCATCAGCACGCGGACCAATGGCCGCAGCAGGTGCAATACTGCACCGCTGAGCGCCTTGTGAAGTGAATTACTCATTTATGGGAAGATATTCCCATATGAGAGCTATGTCAAAGGCCATCGCACACTGAATTGTGGATAGTCTAAAGGCTCATACACTTGCTCGAAACCAATGACTTGAGGGGTGTGGCGGCCTAAAAGGGCTTCAAAGCGTACTTCACAGCCTTGATATCTATAAACGCGTCGCTGACTTTAAGGCTGTCTACACAGCCTCCACGAGCTGACCCCACCACTGATCTACCTGTTCGACTACCCCGTGCCAGACCCGTCCGGGTACTGGCATTTCAGGGTCGCAAACACTGTGTAATACATCGTCCGCTGTCGCGTCGGCCATATCGAGGTCGGAGTAGAGCTGGTCAAGATCCTTGATGCTCTCACAGGCGGCATACAGCTCATACCCGGTATCCGCGATCAGCACCGCTACGCCCAGGAATGGGATCGATTCGGCGGGAATCGCGGCAATGCTTTTTGCCGCTACGCGTTTAGTCCTGGTCGCAAGCCGGCTACCAAACCTGCGTGTTGCTGCCTTTCTTTTCAGCGCGGTTGCCCTGTGTTTTTTGATGGCATTGTCGCGCACAGTGAGTTTGGACTGCATCATACTGGAGACTGTGCGGACACCCAGCGCAGTCCCCAGTAGACCCGAAATCGCAGTGTTTAATGCCGCATTCGTGAGGGACAGGATGTTGCAGGCTATCAGTCCAAGAAAGGTAGTGATGAGCAATAGTCGTTTTGTCCAGATGATCATAGTGGCTGGGGCTCTATGTTAGGTCCTTGCATTCGAGACGAAAGTGGTCGTCAGACATCTGCTACTATCGAAGAAATATGAGACGGCGGCAACAACTAACTCGATCGACTACTTGTCGTTCTACATAGGTCGTACATAGTTGTATTTGGCTGGTAGGCAGCGACTCACACTGAGCCTGGCCGTGTTGGGAAAAGGGCACACATGTGTGGTCAATTAGAACGAGGGTAAAGATGACAGAATCTATAACTATATCTCCATTCGTATCAGGAAGGAGCATCCTACTTTTAGGTTTGGTTTCCCTGACGTTGACACTGCTCCTTTTCCCTAATGCTACCTGGAGCGCAGGTAAAGAGGATGGTTTTATCGGATCATACCTTGACTGTAGAAGTAAGGGAGACGAGGTGAAGCGACTGCGTTGTTATGATGCCCTCATTCGATCAGCTTATTTCGCAGAATCTGATGCAGAAACTATTTCCGAAGAGTCCATCTATGCGTCAAACAGTGTGGAGGAGGAGCGTAGAAAGGTAAGCGTAGACAGGCTGGAGTCCTTGTCCCGGCGTGAAGAGCGGGGCATGTTGACTACCGATGATCCCAACTACATTGTCTATGCGTCGCCTATCGACGACAACCTGGGTGATGAGAAACACACGGAGTTTTATCTGTCGCTGAAGTACCCGCTGGTTGACGACTGGTTCAGCGACCTTCAAAAAAGCTTTAGTTCCAGTGGCGGCCAACCAGGCAGGTTCCTCAACAGCATCACACCTGATCGCCTGCTACTGCAATACAATGGGCTTTATGATTTCTACGCTATCGAGAGTAACCGCTACGATTCGGCACCGATAATCTCTCGCCGGCAGAATCCTGGGATCTCCTTCGAATACGACTTCGCCCATGGCCGAGAGACTTTGCGATTGGGTTGGTTCCACGAATCCAACGGCCAGCAGTTGGAGAAAGATAAGCTCGATCAATTTGAGGACTTTCGCATGGAGTCTGGCGATGACTTCGCTCTCGCCAAGGTAAGCAGGGGCTGGGATTATGCCCAGGTGCGCTGGACGAGCAATTCCCTGCGCTTCGATGATCCGCTGACGCAGGACTGGTTTAACTACCAGGTAGAAATGCGCTTCTACTGTGATTGTCAGGGTTTCGGGTTTATTAGCGGCAGAGAGGATGACATCTGGTGGGAAGACGGCAACGATGTCAAAATATCAGACTTCGATGGCCTGAGAGGGTCGATTGACGGTTCCTTCTGGAACAACAATACTTTTTCGCTTGATGCGAAACTCGACCTGGTAACCGGACTGGAACATAGTTTCGGTCAGTACTTAAGCGGCCGAGTTACGCTAGGAGCGAAGTGGGACAATGTGAGTTTGACCCTCTTCTACTTTGATGGCTACGGCAGGGATCCTTCAACGTACCATATCAGGACGCAGTATGCCGGACTGGGCTTCGAGCTTCGCTGATTGACTGTTGTGCGATAGCCATCATTGTCTACTGCTTACACTGACTCAGCCACGCGGCGGTAAGCCGTGCACCATGGTAATGAACTCCAGGTTGGTACCTGCGCGCCTGTGTTCAGACAGAGCCTGGTAGTCGGGGTCGTTATACCAGTCGGTGGCCGCTTGCTCTGAAGGAAAGCCAAAGATGACCATCCTGCCATTGCGTGGCGACCCGCCCTCAAAGGTAACGGGGTTGTCATCATAGGTATAGAACGTGCCATTGTGACGCTTCAGGATAGAAAAAAAGCCCTTTTCGTATTCGCGATACTTGTCTTTGTCGTGAACCTGGAAATTGGCAATTACGTGTACTGGTATATCTGACATCTGGACTTCCTCTTGTTTAAGTAGCTGTTGTTCGATTCAAATTTTTGGATAAGACAGTGGCTTAAAGTGTTTCCATCCACCCCGCGACCGCCTGGCCGACCTCGGCGGGTGAATCTTCCTGCACAAAGTGTAGCCCCTTTACCGTGACTTCTTGCTGGTTAGGCCAGCTGCGGCAGAACTCCCTTTGCGGGCCGACCAGGATGGAACCGGGGTCGGCATTAATAAACAGCTTGGGAATATTGCTGCTGCTCATGAACTGGCCATAATTTGTAACCAGTTCGACCATATGGGGCGGTTCGCCGGAGATGGGAATTTGTCGCGGCCAATTGAGTGTCGGCTGACGGTCGTCGGGGTTGGAGAACGCGGCCCGATAGTTTTGCATTTCGGTTGCAGTCAGTTCACGCATGACGGAGCTTGGTAAAACTGCTTCAACGAACATGTTGCGCTGCAATATCATGTCCTCCCCCTTTTCTGAGCGAAAGCCCTGGAAGATACCGCGAGCGCCTTCAGGCCAGTCTTCCCATGTCAGGGGGGCGACGATACTTTCCATATAGGCAATACCCCGCACAGCCTTCGGGTGCTTGCTGGCCCAGTGAAATCCCAGCCCGCTGCCCCAGTCATGAAGCACCAGCAACACGTTCTGGTCCGCCTCTATTTCAGACAGAAAGCCGGCCAGGTACTCATAGGCTACTTCAAAGGAGTAGCGGTCCGGCCCCTCACTGACGGGTAACTTTTCAGAGTCACCGTGACCAATCAGGTCGGGCACAATCACGCGTCCCGACGCAGTGAGCTCGGGGATAACGTTACGCCAGAGGTAGGAAGAGGTGGGGTTGCCGTGCAGTAGCACAATGGGCGCGCCTTGCCCCTCTTCTACATAGGCAATGCGCTTGCCGTTGACCGTGGCAAACTTTTTTTCATAGATCATGGTTTCTGCAAGCATTTGACTACTACTCCATTTTGATTAGGCAGCCAGGCCTGCCATAGACAGGCTGGTATCGACGATAGTTCGCAATTCTGATCGGGGTGCACGCTTACGGCTCTGCACCCGCAGACCCTGGTTGATGTTCATTACATACTGGGCAAGCGCCTGCGGGGACTGAGCTGCTGCTAATCGGCCCTGCTCCTGGGCACTGTCAAATAGCTGTTCAAATCGTTGTTCAATCAGTGCCAGCTTCTGGCCCGCCCGTTGGCTCAACTCCGGGTCAACATCGGCCAGTTCAATAATGGTATTGACCATCATACAACCATTGTGGGTGCGTTTGAGTGGTACATCGAAGAGCGTCTTCTCGAAAAACGCTGCGGCGGATTGCTCAGGTGCTGCCTCAATGTCTGAATTCTGTAGCATTTCCAGCGTACGTGAAGCGAACAGGTCGAGGCACTCAATGAAGAGGCTGCGCTTGTCGCCAAAACTGGCATAAAAGCTGCTGCGCGCAATGTTCATGGCATCGAGCAGCTCGGCCAGGGAGGTGGCTACATAACCACGCGACCAGAATATTTTCATCGCTGCTTCCAGCGCCCGGGTTCGGTCAAATTCGAGCTTGCGTGCCATGACAATTGCTTGCGGTGCGAGTTTGCCTAAAATTATGTACCAATTGGTACAGAATGGCAAGAGGGGATCTGGCTTCGCATTACAGTTTGCGGCAGTGCTTCTTCCTGCAAGCCGCTATTGTCGCCAGGGCTCAGTGAAACTACTATCGTGCCATGGCAGAAGGCAGCGACAATCCCAACCGTAAAATCATCCATGTGGATATGGACGCTTTTTTTGCCAGCGTAGAGCAGCGAGACAGCCCCGCCTTGCGCGGCAAGCCAGTGGCGGTAGGCGGTTCCGCACAGCGAGGCGTAGTGGCAGCGGCCAGCTACGAAGCGCGGGAGTTCGGGGTTCGCTCGGCAATGCCCTCGGTGACCGCGGCGCGTCGCTGTTCTTCGCTGATTTTTGTGCCTCCGCGATTTGAAGTCTATCGCTCCGTGTCGCAGCAGATTCGCCAGATATTCTCCCGCTACAGCGACCTGGTCGAGCCGCTCTCACTGGACGAGGCCTACCTCGATGTCACTGAGGACAAACAGGACGTGGGTAGTGCAATTGCGACCGCGCAGTTGATCAGGTCGGCTATCCGGGAAGAAACAGGCCTGACTGCGAGTGCCGGCGTGAGCTACAACAAGTTTCTGGCCAAGATTGCCTCAGACCAGAATAAGCCCGATGGGATCTTCGTGGTCAGGCCGCATGAGGGTGCGGATTTTGTCGCCTCCCTGCCGGTGCGGCGTTTCCATGGTGTGGGCCCGAAGACCGCCGAGCGCATGGGCGGCCTGGGCATTAGGGTGGGAGCCGACCTCCGCGACCGCGACATGAACTTCATGATTGAACACTTTGGCAAGTCCGCCGAGTATCTGCATCAAGCCGCTCGCGGTGTGGACAAGAGACAGGTGCGGCCTGATCGTATACGCAAGTCAGTAGGTCGTGAGCGAACCTATAGTGAGGATCTTTGTGAGGACGTGGCGCTGTGCGAGGCCTTGGAAGATGTGATAGACAGCGTCTGGCAGAGGATCGAAAATAACGGCGTCGCTGGTCGTACGGTTACGCTTAAAGTTAAATACTCCGATTTTCGTCAGATAACCCGCAGCAAGTCCGGTGACCAATATCTCTCGGAAAAGAAACTGTTTGCAGACTTCGCCCGTGAATTGCTGGCGCAAGTACTGCCTGCACCACTGGGTGTGCGCCTGATGGGGCTGACGCTCTCCGGACTGATTGACCTGGAGACGCTGCGTGAGAGCAACCCGGTTAGCCAGGTGCTCATTACTCAGCATGCTTTTGATTTTTGAGAAACCCGGCCCTGGTCAGATGCAGCTTGCGCATTGGTCTATCAAGAGAAATTGATATCGCTAAACGGTGCTGGGGTGCGAGTACCATTTCTTCTCTTGCTGAACTTGATCCTCTGGGTGGGCTTCCAATATAGACTTTAGCGCTGCTAGCTACTGGGGATACCGGTGGGAAAATGAACGTGGCCTGACGAAAAACCAGCTAGACAAAACCAGTCCACCAAAAACGGTGTAGCAAACTACAAAAACCCAGGGCGGAGCCTGGTAGTACAAAAGTTCCTGCAACCAGTGCGTTATAAAGGAGCCCTGGTAGACCTTTTCTCCCTCTATCGATCGCAGCTCCATTTCCCAGGTCGTCAGCGGACAAATGGCCCCGAACCAGGATTGCAAAACAACAAAGCCAATACCGAGTAAATGCGCGATTCGGAACCATGGATTCCTGACCCATCGCCAGCATAGAAACCTGCCGATGAAGATTAGAATCAAGCCGAGTACTATAAATACGACGAATAGAACATGCGTGATCAGTAAGGCATCAGCGGCGAAAGCATAGAGGCCATTGGAGTCCATGGTGCCGCCTAACTACTTTGCCCGTCTATAAGGTAACTCATCATGACCAACAATCTCCCTGGTTCGCTCTCAGTCAATAACAGACGAAATTATTTTTGATTGGCCAGCACTTTATCGATCCGCTTTCGAAATGCCGGAACATAACCATTTTTCCACTCGCTCCAAAACTGAAACCCTCCAGGTGTTGCAAGCATCCTGAATACCGGGGCGGACACTATCTCAAAGGTTTCTCCATCCAGGATGCCCAGCTCGCTATCTTCAAATGTGCTCTGCGTCTGGGATACCAGCATTGAAAATAGAAAGTTGAATCGGACTCGCTCATCAGGATCAAGCGAATCCAGGTCAGTGAGTCCTCTCCTGAATATAGACGCGGCCTCTGAACTATTGGCGATTAGCGCGCTAAACTCGCCTGATTGCGCGGTGGTGGTACGCCTGGATTCTACCCGGGAAATCTTGTTACCGGCACGAATCTGAAGAGACAGATACACGAGCGTTATGACTGTTGCGATGGCAGCTATCAATTCACCCAAACTTCCTAATTGCTCAATGCTCATAGTATTCCCCTTCGTTAGTGGAGGCGCTCGACAACAAGCGTAAGCTTGGTCGCATTCCTGTCCTTTTAATCATGTATGGCGCGCTCTTTCGCATCCCTCTGCTGGTTCTTATCTTCCACGGTCTCGATTGCTGCAATGCGGCGCACATAATTGGCAGGGCAGTTTGACTCGTTTGCACCGACAATCACGTGCCGCAAGTACCATGAATACGGCTTTAGAGCGTCATCAATTGTGGTGGCGTAATATGTCATCGCTTCAACGATCTTTCCGGAGTCCATAACTAGCGAGACCTGTTTTTCGTCGTAGCCAGATCCAAGCCCTTCGGCTGCATCCAGGGATGGCTTGTCGGCTGGCTCCATCTCAAACAGGGAACCGATAACGCTGTCAGCATAATGGCCGGTGTGGAAGGCGTCGCATTTGCCAGAGCCGTCCTTGCTTATTTTGTGAAAGCGCAGGTCATGATTATGGAGAGTACAAATGCCAATTCGTGTAGCACTTGGGACTCGCCTTACAAGACGCGAGATCGACATGTTAGATCCATAGGCGAAATAGAGCATCCGTCCTCCAGGCAGTTAACGGCTGTGATTCGAGGCGCAACTACACGCGCAACTACAGGCGCAACTACAGGCGATGTGCAGTACTCTAATCACCAGCAGCTTAGCCATACATAAGGTAATCATTCATGTACCTATTGGCACCAACGAGCCGTGTTAAGCCTTTGAGAAGTTGACCGACAAACCGCAGGTCCACGCGCCTCCCAGTACCAAAGCAATCACACCCGTATTCGTCAGGGAAAAAAGATTGCCGTCAAAACCCAGTAAAGTGGCCAACGTGATGCCAAGCCCCGCCATAATTGCACCGCCTACCAGTCTCCATGAGGACAGCAGCGGCGCATCCTTGGGGCGCGCCACTCGCTCCAGTGGTGAGAGCAGCAGCGCCACAGGCACCAGCAGAACAGCCAGTACAGCCAGCCACAGGGGACGTGAAGACCACCATTCGGCTGTTCCTGGTTCAATGGTGAGGCCGAATCCACCGGTGTAATAGGACACCGCGAGCACGATCAGCAGAATGGTCATGTGCCACAGGTAGATGGTCATTATCATGGTATTGACGATCACGGTGCAGGTCCAGGTTTTGAGCCCTGCCAGTATGCGCTGCATGGGTGCTTCCAGCGCCATGAGCAGGCCGAACTGGAAAAAGCCCAGCGCCATCAGTGTGATCTTGGGTGGCAGTGTATTGCTCACCTCATCGCCGGGAGAGCCAGCCATGGCGATGGGGTAGGGGCCAAGGAATATCAGCGCCGCCAGCACCAGTAGAGATAGCATGGAAATAGCCAGAAGAATCGGTGGTTTGCCCAGCCGCCCATCGCGCCAGGCAAAGCCCAGGTGATGCATGGCTAGCCAGACCCAGAAGTAGTTGGTCCACCCCAGCCACTGCATGTCCAACTGGAAAAATGCATAGTCGACAAACACAGCCAGCAGCATGTATCCCGCCAGTGACATGAAACCCCAACGCTGCCAGAGTTTATAGGTGGCGGGCGCCAGCAGTACGATCATGGTGTAGATGGCGAGAAACCACGTAGGCACCAGTGCAGTGCGGGACAGGAACTTGATGGTCTCAGGGCTGGCGCCCGCCAGGTTGAGCACGAACGACGTGCCTGCCCATACCATAACCAGAAGCAGCAGCGGAGTCAGAAGCCGGTGCAGTCTTCCGGTAAGCCATTCGCCGTAACTGGACTGTTTCTTCTTCGCGCCCTCCAGTGAAATGGCATTGGAGTAACCACCTACAATGAAAAAGATGGGCATGACCTGGAATATCCATGTGAGCCAACTCGTCCAGGGAATGATGTCCAGGGCAAGGACAGGAATCAGCGTGCCGGTATCGGCATTGAAGTGTGCAGTGGTGATCAGCCAGTGGCCCACAATGACGAATATGATGGATACAGCGCGCAGGAAATCGACATAGCGATTTCGATCTGCTGGTGTCGCCGCAGCGAGCTCGCTAGCTTGGGACCAGATGCTCATGAACAATTCCTCTGTGGCTATTGAGATTTGATTTCTTATTTTTTTCCCTTGCCCACAACAGTATGGCAAGTGGCGCACCCATGATGCCGGCCAGATGCGCTATCGCAAAAGGCGGCCAGGTGATTTCGGTAAAGATAGATTGCCCTGAATGTATCTCCAGCGCAATCTTCACCATGCACAGTGCTGCGGTGAGCGGCACCATCGGCGAGCGTGTCTCTCGCCAGTACAGGTAGAGGGCCACTCCCAACAGCGTGTTCAGTAAACCGGACAGGCCGCAATAGCGCTGCAGATCGCTGAATGGTGACAGCAGCAGTAGGTCGATGCTGAACATCCCGATGACCATGCTCCACAGCAATAGCGTCCTTGATCGCGCCTCGATTATCGCGCCCAGTATAGCCAGGGCGGCAACATTCCAGACCAGGTGTTGAAAATCCGCGTGCATCCAGTGGCCCGTAACCAGCCCCAGCCATCCTCCGTCATACAGCTGATCGTAGTTGAAGTAGAGCGAGCTGTGCACAGCCGGCGGTAACAGCATCAGGGCGCCTGTCAGGCTACAGAGTAGTAAGGTAAAGAAGGGAATAAATGTCATTTCATTATACTCTCGAGAGAAGAGAGGCGCTGCGCAGAGCGCCTGAAGGTATCACCGCTGGAAGAGACGTTGCCGTTTGCCGCTAAGCAGCAGTGGCAGCAACATGACAAGCGCCCAGGGCCCCATGGCGCCACCGCCACTACCGCCGCTTTTGGGGTATGCCCTGGGCGTATTGAATGCCGGTTGCTGCGCATCCCTGCGGTGATTGCGTACCGGGGCAGCTTCCCGCTGTTCACGTGCTTGATGCTCATTGGCGACACGGGCCGCGTTGTTGCGGTCGATGTTGTACTGCGTGAAGACTTCATCACGCACCACCACCATAGAGGTGTAGTCGGTTACCAGCCCGTACTCCGTGGCCAGATCGACAATAGCCTGTTCGCTGTCGCTATCTGCACCCAGGTAGTCGATACGATTCTGCAAATCCTCGATGGAAGCATAGGCCCACAGACGCTCGATTTCAGGGTTCAAGGTACTTTGGCCGGGAAAATCAAAGCGTGTCTTGTAGTCCACGTCCCTGTCCGACACTTTGCCGCTGATCTCGACATTGGCGGGCCCGTCACCCCAGTAGTGCCCAAAGATAATCAGTTGCTGGCCGCGATAGAGCGAGCCGATGCGAGCCGGCGTCACGTCTTTTACCTTTACGCCCGAAATATCGATATCAATATCGCGGTAAGCCTCGTGGCTGAGTTTATCGGCGGTTTGCACCAGGCGGCCCACAATGTCATCGCTGTTAGAGATATTCATGGCAAAGCCGTTGGAGACCTTCGTCATGCCTTCCAGTAGAGGGCGGTTGGCGCTGTTTCCCATTACAAAGGTAAACAGGCGTACATCGTGCTTTTCCAGCAGGGACAAAAAGTCCTTCTTCTCGGTAACACCCACATTGGCCACGCCATCTGTCACCAGGATCATGGCGCTGGGTCGGTCAGAATCCAGCCCGGTGTAGCCAGTTTGCAGGCCGGCGTAGAGATTGGTGCCGCCACCCGGTTTGGTGGACTCAAGAAGCTGGATGTAGTGGTTAATGCTTTTCTCATTGACCGGGATGTAGCCACTGGTGAGTTCTCGCGCCTGGTTATTGAACAGGACGATGCGAAAGCGATCTGTGGTGTTCAGTTTCGCCAGGCCCTTGCGCACGCCTTCCACCAGGCTCTGGTACTTGCCCTGCATTGATCCGGAGAGGTCGAGTACGAAGACCCAGTCGCGCCCGCCCTGAATGTCCGGCAGGTCGTCCCCTGGTGTCACTGTCATCATGAAGGTGCCGCGATCACTGCCAGCGGGCTTGTGTGTCACCATGTCGATGCTGCCGGGTAAGCCCGGCTGGTGGCGCCAGTAAACGACAATGTCCGTGTCGAGGTTAAACCCGGGTGAAGCTTGAGTGCCTGTGGTAGCGCCTTCAAGGTCCGCAGCAGTTACGCCGTTGCCAAACGAAACGTCCCAGACCTGTTCCGACTGCTGGTTGATCGTTGCCTGTGGATGCTGTGGCAGGCGAAAGTCGTCAATGGGGTAAGAGGAGCGCATGCGCAGATTGAAACTGAAGGCTTCCTCCACCGTCTCGTTGTAAGTCCAGAAGGCCAACTTCTGTTCATCGACACCGCCTTCCTCCAGCGGATAGACGTAACGCCCTATCCCCAGGTCCACATGCACCGGTTGTATGTACACAAGACGGATACGCACCTTGTCCTGCGGCTTCACCGGATAGACGCGGCTGTCGAAGCTGCGGTATTCATCCTTTTCCGTAAGGGCTGTTTCCCGCCCCTGGGCCTTTTCCTGCTCGTAAACATCCCTGGCCTTCTCCTTTTCCAGAACCTCACCGGTTACCGGTTTGCCGTCGATCCAGTAGGTGAATTCACCCACCGAGGCTTGCTCGGGCACCGGAAAGGAGTAGATGGCTTCCAGTGCCTGCTTGTTGGGGTTGTAGAAGGTTTGGTCGATGGTAGTGATGGAGTAGCCATCCTCGATGACGACATCCACATGGTGCTGCTTGATCTGTAGCTCGGGGAGTGTGCTGTTGGCGGGTGTCATCAACCCCGCTGCCTGGGCACCCTGGGAGACAAACACTGATATAAACAGTGCAGCGATACCTTTTTTCGTATTAATCCAGAAACTGGTCATAGTTATTTCCTCGCGTTCAGCGCTGATTTAAAAACCACTCCCGCTCTCGGCGGGTGTAGCCAATCTGCGCGGAAGGTCATAAATATGCACCTTTGGTGAGAAAAGTCTTACAATACTGTGCATAAGGTATCGAAAAACAATACTTTGGAGGGTTTGATGAGTCAGGTCGGCGCATTACTAAAGACATTGAGAAGAGAGCTGAAGGCCCAGGGCCTCACCTACGCCGAGGTGGCGACGAGACTGACGTTATCCGAGAGCAGCATCAAGCGTATGTTTTCCGAGTCGAAGTTGTCGCTGGACCGACTGGACGCGCTCTGCCAGGTGGCCGGTATGGAGATATCCGACCTGGTCAAGAAGATGGGTGAGGAACGTACGCGGATTGACATGCTCTCCGAGGAGCAGGAACGCGAAGTTGCCGATGATCCAAGGCTATTACTGGTCGCGATTTGTGCAATCAATTTGTGGGAGTTCAAGGAAATGATTGAAACCTACGACATGAGCGAGCATGAATGCGTTCAACTGCTCGCCAAACTGGACCGCTTGAAGATCATAGAGCTCCTGCCCCTGAATCGCTTCCGCTTAACGGTTGCCAATGATTTCCGATGGATTCCCAATGGGCCAATACAGCGGTTCTTTCGAGCGGAGGTGCAGCCTGGATTTATGAAATCGACCTTTTCTGGCCCCGGGGAGAAGTTGGTTTTTCGTAGTGGCATGTTATCCAGGGGATCCAATGCAACGATGATGAAGAAAGTGGATAAGCTGGTTACGGAATTTAAGGAACTGCATGACGAGGATGCGGGGCTGCCGCTTGAAGAGCGGTTTGGGTCCAGTTTGTTGGTGGCCTTGAGGCCCTGGGAGTTGGAGTATTTTCGGCAATTAAGGCGTGGGAAAGAAGATAAAATTTTCTAGTCTGGGAAATTCCGCTTGGTAGTTAGAGTACGACAAAGTCGCTCGGTGTTAACAGACTCAGGTGTAATAATTCAGACCTGGTCTGACAGAGATTGTCAGATTCTTGCTGTCCGCTTCGCACCTATTTCCTGCCTTTTGGTCTGCATAGGAGCGAAAGGCGGCTCTCTAGCACAGAGTGATTTCAGGCCACAGCGGCTGGCTGACGGACTGGAGCCTTCTTGTTGGCAGCAGCCTTCTTTTTCGCGCGGGTCTTCTTGGCGGCGGCCTTGTATCGAGCGGGCCTTTTTGCGGGTACCTTCTTGACGATGACCTCGGGGATTTCACCCCGAATCACTTTTAGCGCCGTGGTATAAAGGAAGTGGCTGCGATTCTCTCCCAGTCTGGCGACATATTCGTCAATCTCCCGCAGCGCGAACACCGGAACGGAGATATTGACTCGTTCCTTTGCTGTATTCAGTTTCCCGGTGTCGATATCGATAAATGCCCATGAGCCACCCTGAAACTCTTCATCATTCAGTTCCTCGGGATCGGAAGGCTCTGGAATGCCTGCATCCTCTCCCTCAAACAAGGCTTCGGCTGCCTCCTGAACGGCTGCGGGCAAATCTCTCAAACTGTCTGCTGCCGCGAAGCAACCTTCGAAATCAGGCACTATCGCGCCATAGGCTGTACCTTCACCATGATGTACATAGACTGGATATAACATAGATTTCTCTCCACCAGGCGTGGCTACTTCAGCCCGGCCTGTTTTAATATCGCTTGTGCCGTACCGTTGGGAAGGTCCTTCTTAGGGTGGGGCACAATGACCACCTTTCCCGTCTCTGGGTTTTTGAACTTGTGATGGCTTCCCCTCACACTCTCAAGCACCCAGCCAGCCTTCCGTAGCTGCTTCACGAGATCTTTGCTATTCATGTGTGTATAATACACACAATAAATAAAGAATTCTATATGGGTAAATTCGATCAAATCAAGCCAGCCACTGGAGGCGTATTCGCTCCGAACGTGCGCTGAGATGATTAGTCTGAGTTATTACAACTCAGGCGTTTTTCTTTTGTCGCGCAACATCCCTGATCAGTCTGGCAATGTAACCTCTACTCTCAGTATGAAGCCTGTGGTTATTACCAATCTCCCAGGGTTCTCCTGTCATTTTCATGAGGACTTCGAACATCCTTTTGCGCATTCTGGTCCATTCTGATTTAGACGTCTCCCGCTTATTGTATTCGAGAAGGATGCGATTGCCGGGATGGCTGAAAAAAGGCTCGGGCGGAACGTGTGGCACAATATCGCCATCATTGACCACTCTATAATGAGGACCCTCTGCCATGAATCGGTTGAGGCTGGTGGCAAAAATGTCATCTGCCGGACGTGGACTGGCAAAGGTGTAGATACCGTAGACCGAGTATCCATTCTCAATCATCATTCCTGCGTAGAGCGAACAGAGCGCGCCACCGAGGCTATGGCCGGTAATCCATATCCTCCTGTCTTTTACTCCGACGGCGTTTATCGCATTGGTAAGCGCGATGACTGCTGGAAAAAGAGCGTCCTGAAAGCCCTCGTGAGCCAGGGTTCCGTTCAGTGGCCCTGGGTCACGCACTGCCTGGAAGTTGGCAAACCAATCTTCAATACTCTCGCTGCCACGGAAGACACAAACGATATCGGACTCGTTACCCATGACGAAGCCCTGGGTGTCGATGTCTCTGCCCTTTTTTACATCAATAAAAGAGACCTCCTGGTAGTTCCATGACCTGGTAATACGTAGTACGGTACTTTTTGCCTTGTAGGCGAGGTCGCATGTTACGGCTAGGGAAAGTGCTGTCTCAGCGTCATAGCCCTTCTTTGCTTTTACCCCAGTGAAGTATTTTGCGAATTTTGTCATACAGTCTCCTTGTATGCTGTTTTCGGTTTATGGATTGACGCTACACTATTTACGTCAGTTTAGACTGCTAATCGGGGCTGTGTGATTTTCTTAGGTGGATTTTTCATTACACTAGTACCATAGGGAGCGGATCATTTTGGTGGTCAAATTTGTGTCTGGCATGCGTGAATTGGAAGCAGTTGGGGGAAGGCCAGTGAGAATTTGGCTGAGAACAGCCGGGCTGCTGCTGATACTAGTGATTATCGCCCCAACTCATGCGGGCGAATGGGCAACTGTGTTCGATGATGGTGGTGTATTCGTCCAGCAACGCAAGTATAAAAACTCGCCACTCATGGAGCTACGGGGCCACACTCGCCTGAAGGCATCACTGAATGCGGTCATGGCCCTGCTAAAAGATGCCGACTACAACCGGCACTGGGTGTTCCGCAGCGGCGGCGCCAGAATCCTGCAGGCCTCAGGCTACGCACAGGCCTATGTGCACGGTGTTGTCGATGCGCCCTGGCCGATGCAAGATCGGGATACCGTAGTGCGCTTCGACTCCGTGCAGCATCCGCAGACGCGTATCATCACTATAGAAATAACCAACTTTCCTGCATTTATTCCCCATCGTTCGGACATGGTGCGAGTTCCTGACTTCGGCGGGCTCTGGAAACTCAGTCCGGTTGAGGAAGGCCAGGTCGATGTCATTTACCAGGTGCACGGTGATCCCGGTGGTTGGGTGCCAACCTGGCTGGCCAACTACGCTGCACAGCTGTCTGTTTCGAAAACCTTGCAGAATATGCCAGCTGCCGTTGTACACTACAGTTCGGCCACCTCCGATGAAGTGGCAGAACTAACTGCCAGAAGGAGATGATGTGCAGGAAACACGGAGAATTGCGCTGTTGATCGACTGTGACAATGTTAGTCACAAGTCAATTGAAGGTGTCCTCGAGGAATTGGCAAAACATGGAACCGTGAATGTACGACACGCTCATGGCGACTGGAATAGCCAGTCTTTATCCGGTTGGGCTGACGAACTACATCCTCATGCCATTAGGCCAATGCAGCAGTTTGCTTACACGAAAGGCAAGAATGCCACCGATTCGGCAATGATTATCGATGCCATGGATTTGTTGTATAGCGGTAATGTCGATGCGTTTGCCCTCATGACAAGTGACAGTGATTTTACTCCGCTGGTCCTGAGGATTCTTGAAAGCGGCTTTCCGGTCTATGGATTTGGAGAGAAGAAAACACCAAAACCTTTCGTGGATTCCTGTTCGCCGTTCATCTACATCGAGAACCTGGTTGGATCCGGAGAAGATAAAGCCGACGTTGGTAGATCGCCAACGAGAAAAACCAAGCCACAGTTGCGACAAAATAGCGCTCTGGTGAAGTTATTGAGAACCGCTGTGGAGCAAGCCTCAGACGATGATGGCTGGGCAAATATGGGGATGGTGGCCAGTTATATATCCAATAACAATAGTTCGTTCTCATCGATCAACTATGGATACCGGAAAATCAGTGATCTGATAAAAGCCACAGAGCTGTTCAAGGTCGAGTTGAGAAATGGAACTGCAATGTATATCAGGGACCCTAAAGGCTGAGTCACAAAAACTGGGACTCGCGAGTGGCCACAATGCCTACACGACATGCCAGGCTTATTCATCTACGGCGGCGCGGGCATCATCAACAATTTGCCCGACAAGTGGAATAACTTCATCCAAGATGAGCGCCCAGGAATCACCTGTAGACTGCTTTGAGTAGTCATCAATGGCCACAAAGCCGCCAACCATTCTCTGCGTATCAATCCAGACTATCGCACCATAGATACCAGAGTCATAAACTACATTTGGTAACTGCTCGCGGCCCCACCAGCCCATCCCGTAAGCGCGCCCTGGAAAAATTGGATTGATTAAGCCTTCGATCCTGTTGACCTGCATAAACATTACTGCGTCAGGAGACAAAACCCTGTGATCTCCGCACATACCATCCCTGATATGCAATAACAATAATTTAGCCATGTCCCGCATGCTCGAGATTGCGCCTGCTCCGGGATGCGGATTACCAATCCCAGCAAGACTGTCTGGATGTCCAGTAAATCGGTATTTACTTTGCTCCGTCATATTTCCATATTTGAAAACTTCCAGATCACACGGCTCACCGACGTAGCGGTCGAATGCCTGATTCCAATCGCTATTGGTGACCTCGACGGCTACAGCACGGGGCAGATGCCACTGGGAACCACCATAATCAAACGCGGTCTCGGGAGGTTGACTTCCCGGTAGTTCGGTTGAGTAAATCAACCTGTCACAATTCTCTGCGTCTGCATCAGGATCATACTGGCAATCATGCACCCCGTAGTCAGCCCGACTTAAAAAACCTGGGATGCCCGAAGTATTGCTCACTAGTTGTGTGGTAGTCCGGTCCCCATAGACGCCTTCCCAGGGAAGATAGTTGCTAATCGGCGCATCAATATCGAAATCGGCTGATTCATCTTCGTGAATCGCCATAAGCAGTG
>CBDTVJ010000011.1:0-20284 GCA_965363655.1 uncultured Halieaceae bacterium
CGGCCCCAGCGGTTGGCAGATTGCTCGACAAAGTTCCTGCGGCCCCAGCGGTTGGCAGATTGTTCGACAAAGTTCCTGCGGCCCCAGCGGTTGGCAGATTGCTCGACAAAGTTCCTGCGGCCCCAGCGGTTGGCGGACTGCTCGACAAAGTTCCTGCGGCCCCAGCGGTTGGCAGTCTGCTCAGCAAAGCTCAGTGCTGCGGACTGATCTACAGAAGCGTTGGACGCCCCCCATTTGTTGCCACCTTGGGTTTTTGCTGAATCGGCCCAAATAGCTTTGGAATCTGTGGATTGGGATTTTTGGCCCCACTTATAACTACCGCCAGTACTCACTGTGTACTTCTGGCCAGCTGCCAGGGTGTGGCTAATGCGGTGCACTGTATTACCGGACTTATCTGCTCCGGTTGATGCCCCAAGTTGGCTCTCTGCGAGTGTTACGGAGGGTGAAGTCAGCGCGATTGCAACGCTGGCAATACTTGCATACTTGATTATTCTTAAAGTTTTCATAGTTTTATTCCCTGCCTTCTTACCGATGTAACTACAAACTTCTGTGAGCTGGTTCACTTAACTGCGTGGCACTCGGCCCCTGGTTCACATTCCTAAAAGGCTATGCTTGACTACTTTATACTCACTACAGTAGGAAATTTGAAGTTGGTGCTATGCCCTTTTTGGGGTAGGGCAGTTGGTTAGGGGGCTTGTCTGAGTGACTGCCTGATAAGAAATAAGCTAACCAGCTGTTGCAAATAGTAATTTAGATTGCTGCAGGGGGCTATGTTGTCACTGACCCGGAGGGGTCAATCAGTCAGAAGGTGTCTTCGAGTGGGGTTTATTCGTTAGCGGGAGAGCGGGCGGGGGAATCCTGGGAGAGTTGCTCTATCGCGGTCTTTTCCATCAGGTACAGTTCTTCCCAATCGAAAGGCTGTTCGGTGGCAGGTCCTGCACTTCTTTCGGGGTAATCATCGCGCTCTATGTGGTCTTTTACGCCCCATTTCCGTGTCTCGCTGAGGCCTTTTTCACTTGGGGTGCTTGAAACCGCGTCCTTGAGCCCCGGAAGGCTGGCATTTCCATCCTTATCCATTATGGCAGGCCCATAGAAGTGCTCTTCCCCGGCAATGTCTGCAGCGATGTCCCAATCCGGGTTGCCGCATCCTTTGCCGCCCAGGGTTATCGCCCTGATGGTATTGACGTACCCATACCCCTGTTGGAAGGGGCTGTAGGCGAGCAGTCCGTCTCGGTTGATGGCGGGCTCGGCGCTGCTGATCAGTTTGCACTTGAGGTCGTCCGGCGTGAGATCCGGCTCCAACTGCAATAAGATCGCCAGGATTCCAGAGACCAGGGCGCTTGCCTGCGATGAGCCGGTGGAAACAAATTCTCCGGTCTTCAAAATATCCTCAGGCTGCTCAACACTGAGGGCTGATTGCGGGCGGATAAGTCCGGTGATATGCCCGCCAAGGGCGACGACATCGGGTTTGATGTGCCCGCTGGGTGTAGGGCCTTGGGAGGAGAAATCGGGCACATAGTCGTCATTACGTGTCTGAGGTGTCCAGGAGTCTGTAACGGCCCCTACGGTGATAACGTAGGGCAGGTTGCCCGGCGAGCCGATGGTCATGGGGTCAGGGCCCTCATTACCTGCTGCAGCCACCACGGCAATGCCCTCTTGCCACGCTTTCATGACAGCCTGGTTGACAGGGTCTTCCCAGTATGGCCATCTGGGTAGCTGGGCAAAGGACAGGTTAAGTATCCTGATTTTGTATTTCTGGCGGTTATCGACCACCCACTGTATGGCGCGGACAATATCCAGCAAATGGGCGCGGCCATCCCTGTCCAGTACTTTGACAGCTACCAGGTTTGCATCAGGTGCTACGCCTTTGAAGGTGCCGGTTCGCTGTCCATTTTTGTAGGTGGGGCCGCTGTGGGCGATGATGCTTGTCATGTGGGTGCCGTGACCACTTTCATCGACGACAGTTGCGCCTTCAGTATCGGTCAGGGCGTCATATTTGCCAATTATTCGGTCCGTGCCAGCGGTATTGTTCACCAGTGCCTCGTGCTCCCACAGACCGGAATCGATAACTGCGACCGTAACCCCCTTGCCGGTTATACCCTGGAGGTGCAGGGCATCGACGCTTGCCACGCTGTTGTAGTAGTAATCCGCGTGGTTATTTTCATAGCCCGGTATAAGCTCGGTGGAGCAGCCTCCGGTGAAGCTGGCCTTGATTGAAAAATCGCTCTGGCGGGGAGCCGCTTCGGGATTCGTGTTCTTAAAGCGAATTTCCAGGTCTGCTGTAGTCGTTACGCTGGGCCTGGAGGAGTCTGGCATGTGTACTTCGACAGAATGGGGGGAGAGCTCATTTATCCAGGTCGGGTCCACAGTCGCGCCGCCAATGGAGATTGTTTCTAGAGGACCCAGCGTAAGCGGCCACGTAATTTCAAGATTCTCAAGAAAGGCTGGCGCGGGACGTTTGTTATACAAAGTCCAGTGAATCACTTGAGGACTGAGAGACAGCTCTATGTGCCCCCTGACTTTACAGGCCTCGTTATCCTCGGCTTCTTCCTCGATTGATTCCGGTAGTGTGAGATCATCGATGAATCGCGCAACCAGTGGTGATTCCAGGACCTGCTCCAGCTGACTCTGTGTCAGCTTAGCGCCCACGGCGTTGATAATGTGCAGGTCGTGGGTGATGGTGCCCCCCGCGTTCTCCACCAGTGTCGTCATATCACTGGTGGAGGAGCCCTGCAGCATGATGTGCAGTGGGCTGGGTGTATCAGCTCCCAGGGAGGGCCCGGTAGACAGTAAAAGCGCTGAAAATGCTGCCGTGAAAATGCGGTACTTCATCGAGGCAGGTGGATCACCCGATTAGCTTTGGCGGGTTTTGTTAATCTGTTCAGAAAAATTCTCCCGCAACATGCCGGGAACATCTTCGGGATAGAGCGGGCGAGCAAAGTAATAACCCTGCAGCATGTCGCAGCCCTTGCTTACCATGTATGCCATGTGGTGTTCATTCTCGATACCCTCAGCGATAGAGCGGAGTTTCAGCGTCTTGGAAAGCGCCAGGATTGCATCGATGATCGCTGCACCATCGGGTGTTTCCAGGTCAGCAATAAAACTCTGGTCGATCTTCAGGGTGTCAATTGGGAAGCGCTTGAGATAACTGAGTGAAGAATAACCGGTGCCAAAGTCATCGATGGCGAGGTGTACTCCCAGAGCCTTTAACTCGCGCAGCTTGGCGATATTGGTTTCCGCATCGTTCATGATGGCGCTTTCAGTGAGTTCCAGCTCCAGTCGTCCTGGAGGCAGCCCGGATGTCTCCAGGAAGTCGGCAATCCACTTTGGCAGGTTGCTCTGGTTGAATTGCAGTGGCGATATGTTGACGCAGATCCTGAAAGTATCCAGCCCCAGCGAGTCCCAGTAAAGGCAATGCCGGGCTACTTCGCCCATGACCCATTCGCCAAGCTCGATAATCTGGCCGGTACTCTCAGCTACTGGAATGAACTCCACCGGAGAGACCATGCCACGTACCGGGTGCTTCCAGCGCACCAGCGCCTCCATGCTGACGACCTTGCCCGTTTTGCTGTCAACCTGCGGCTGGTATCGGAGTTCCAGCTGATGGTTGCGCATTGCATCGCGCAATTCTTCTTCCATTTTCAGCTGCTCAACCGCTTTGGAGTTCATTTCCTCGTTGTAAAAACGGAAGCAGGCGCGCCCTTCGGCTTTTGCCACGTACATGGCGGTATCGGCGTTGCGTACCAGGGTGTCGGGATCACTGCCATCCTGCGGGTAAAGCGCGATGCCGATGCTCGGTGTTACCACCGGGTTGTGGGATTTCAGGGCAATAGGTTGCGAGAGGCTCTTGAGAATTCGCATGGCGACTTTCTCGATATGCATAACATCGGTAACGTCGGATAACACGACGGTGAATTCGTCGCCACCCAGTCGTGCGATCTCCGTGCTGCAGTCTGTTTTTTCATGGGGCTCTGCACTGTTTTCAGTGAAGTAATTGATGGAATCCTCTTCGCGCAGTTCGAGGGTTAGTCGCTTGGCGATCTCCACCAGCAGGCTATCACCGCGGGCGTGGCCAATTGAGTCATTGATGCGCTTAAAGTGGTCGAGGTCGATAAACAGCAAGGCGGCGGTCGATTTGTGACGCTGGGCCCGTTCGATAATACGGGTCAGTTGGTCGTTAAAGCTGCGGCGGTTGGGAAGGCTGGTTAGCGGATCGTAATACGCCAGGTAACGCAGGCGATCTTCCTGTCGCTTGAGAGAATTGAAGGCATCGCTGGCGCGCAGCATATATTGCACGTCGCGCCCCAGGAGCGACCAGTTGACGGGTTTGGTCTTGTACTGGGTTGCACCCGCTTCAAAACCCTCATCAATGGATTTACGGTCGTCTGAACCGGTCACAATCATGATGGGGGTATTTTTACCCTGCGGCATCTCCCTGATGCGTTGGCAGGCTTCGAGGCCGCTCATGCCAGGCATTTCCACATCCAGAAACACCAGATCAGGCCGCTCCTTTTCAAAGAGCGCTACCGCTTCCGCGCCGTCGCTTGCTTCGATAACGGCCATGCCCTCGGCTTCCAGGCACTGGCGTGTCAGCAGACGGACATTCTGGTCATCGTCGCAGACAAGGATCGTAGCTTGCTGACGGTTGGCTTCTACGCCGGTCATTTGCGCTTCAATGCTGGTCATTTAGAGTGGGGGATAGTGCCCTTATTAGAAGCTCTTAGGCTACCATTACTGGAGCCTTGCGCCTAGTGTTAATAAGGCAACACAGAGTATGGGAAGTGGCGGAATGCTTGTTTTCAAATGATCCCAAAGGAGATAGGATCAGCGCCATGCAATTGTATCCGAAGGCACTGCTTAGGTTGGTACTTCCGGCGGTACTGGTCGGTGCCGCCTATCTGGCGCGGCCCTATATCGACCAGTTGGGTAGCGAATCTCGCATTTTGCTCGCTAATTTACCCTATCTGCTCTGTGTAGTTGCAGTATTGATGGCATACCAGTTCAATCGCTGTCGACTGATGTTGGCCTCTTTTGGTGTCGCCGTTTTCTACTGGGTAGTCCAAACGCACCTGCAGGTCAGCCTGGATCAGCCTGATGCGACCCATACTTACCTCGCCATTAGCCTGGCACTGCCAGTGCTGGGTTTTTACTTGTTGCTGCTGCCGGAGAAGGGGGTCTGGAATCTTTACGGCTTTGTGTTCTCTATCGCCTTTACTTTGTTGGTGCTTGCCTGTATGCAGCTGGGCCCCTGGTTGTCTACTGCGAATGAAACGGCCGGTGGATATTATGCGCCCCGCCCTGCAGGCGGCTATGTCCTATCCTTCGGGGCAACTTTATTGGTGGGGCTGGTTGGATTGGTTGGCGTGGCCCTGTTGTGCCTGCGCAATGAGGAGACGGAAATCGCGCTGCTGGGGGCCTTTTTTGCGCTCTACCTGGTGCTGGCCTTACTGCACCTGGAACACATCTCTGTCGCCTTGTGTACCGTGGCAGGGCTTTGTCTGGTGTGGGGGTTGTTGCGCAGTTCCCACGCCATGGCCTACCGGGATGAATTAACGGGTTTACCCGGCCGCCGGGCCCTGAATGAACGAATCAAGATGCCGGGAAGTCGTTACAGCATAGCAATGCTGGATATCGATCATTTCAAGCGGTTCAACGATACCTATGGCCATGACGTCGGGGATGAGGTGCTCAGGCTGGTGGCTTCGCGTATTCGCGATGTAGGAGGCGGAGGCAGGGCCTACCGCTATGGGGGAGAGGAGTTTTGTATCGTATTTCCGCGCAAGGCGCTGGAGGATTGTATCGAGCCCCTGGAGGCAGTGCGCGAGGCAATTGCGGGCTATCGGATGTCCTTGCGCGATCGAAACCTGCGTCCCGTGCACGCCCGTGAAGGAAGCAGGCGACGCGGCGCTACACGACTGCGCAGCTCCGAGGTGGCAGTGACGATCAGCGCGGGTATGGCCTCGCGAAGCGAGGAATTTGTTGGTGCGGAAGCGGTTATTGCGGCAGCAGACAAGCAGCTTTATCGGGCGAAAAGGGCAGGCAGGAATCGTATCGCCTACTAGCCATAATGGGGTGTCAGGAAGATAGCTGGTCGCGGCGTTTCAGGTGCTGTTCCTGCACAAAGCGCGGCAGCTGTTGCAGGGGAATGGCCGGGCTGTAATAGAACCCTTGCACTTGCTGGCACTGATGGTCGCGCAAAAATTCGATCTGTTCGTAGGTTTCAGCCCCCTCCGCCACTACCAGCATTCCCAGGCGGCGTCCCATTTCAATGATCATGCTGCAAACCGCTTCCTGGTGCTTGTTATGCGGCAGTTCGCGCACGAAGCACTGATCGATCTTCAGCGCGGATATGGGCAACTCCGTGAGGTGGGAAAGCTGTGAAAACCCGGTGCCGAAATCATCCAGCGAGAAAGAGATCCCCAGTTGCCGCAGGTCGTCCATCCGTGACTTGATGCCCTCGGGGCTCTTGAGGATGGTGGACTCGGTTAATTCAAACTCAATCCGCGAGGCATTTGCGCCACTGCGCGAGATGATGTCTTTGACGATTTCCACGAAGCGATCATCCTGTACTTGCGAGAAGGAGATATTGACCGCGACATCTACGGCTGCCATGCCTTGTTCTTCCAGCCAAATCTGTGCGCTGCAAGCGTGTTGGATTACCTGGTAGCCGATGGTTTTCATCAGGCCCATATCTTCACAGACCGAGATAAACTCTCCGGGAAATACCAGCCCGCGCTCCGGGTGGTTCCAGCGCAGCAGGGCCTCCAGCCCAACCAGTTGCCCGGAGGCAAGATCAATTCTGGGCTGGTAATGTAGCTCGAACTGGTTTTTGCGCACTGCGGTACGCAGTTCCCCCGCCAGTGAGCTGTTGCCGGCCATGTCGAAGGTGAGCTTGTCCGAATAGCGGATGAAACAGCCACCCTCAGTGCTCTTGGCCTGTTGCATCGCGCTGCGTGAGTGCTCTACAAGGTCTGAGAATTCGCGGCCATCTTCGGGGTAAACGGCAACCCCAATGCTGGCTTCCACGGCTACCTGCTGCTCGCTGAGTATCATGGGAGCGGAGATCGATTTCAGCATCTTGTCGGCGATTAATTCCACATCGGCGATTGAATTTACATCCTCCAACACCACGGCGAACTCATCGCCACCGAGGCGCGCAATGCTGTCGGTGCTGCGCATTTTTTTGATCAGGCGCCGGGATATGGATTTGATCATCACATCGCCATCAGCTTCGCCATAGTGATCGTTGACGTTGGCGAACTGGTCGATGTTGATATACAGGAGTGCGGTGTTGAAACCGTAGCGCTCAGAGCGGCCCATGGCCCGCTCCAGGTGTGCGCGAAAGCCTACCCGGTTGAGGGTGCCGGTGAGGGTGTCACGATTGGATAGCTGCTGGATCTTATCCCGCGCCTGCTTCAGCTGGATACTGTAGTCCAGAATTCGATGCACCAGGTCATCCTGCAATTGCCCCCGGATCAGGTAATCCTGTGCCTCCAGTTCCCGCAATTGTGTGACTGTGGTGTCGCTGGCTTCGTCCAGCAGCAGGATAAGCGGCGCTGTAACCTCATTCTTGCTGGCCAGGCGCAGCAGGTACTCGGATTCGGGGCCGTGTGCCATGATGACTGCGTCGACCGCAGGATCCATTAAGGCTTCCAGTGGGCGATCAATGGATTCAGCGGTAACGAGCTTGAATCTTGCGGGAACGGCACGCTCGAGACAGGCGGATACAATCACGTGATCCGTCTTGCTCTCTGAAATAACCAGTATGGTGTGCTGTTCCACTCAAACTTCCCGGGTTTCTACCACGCTATGCTGGCCGTTATAACGATGCCTGCATCAGCTTATCGCCTATTTACGCCTCAATTACGCATAAGCTTATTTCTTATATAACATAGAGTTATACGGAATTAGTTAGAGGAATTCTAGTAAATACTACTTTAAAATTACCAATCCTCGTATTTCCACTGAAGGCGCGTATCTACAGGGCCCCCTGAGGGCAGGTCGGGTGCTGGTAGAGCGGGGAAAAAGTGGTAGTGTTTCGTGGCCCGGGCCACCATTGCCTGACGCATGGCATGGTTTAGGCTATAGCCCGATATTGACAGTGAGGTAACTATGAACGAAGAACTCAAGCTGGACGCCGCCGATGGCATCGCCGTAATCACGCTGAACCGGCCCGATGCCTATAACACCATGACCAGCACCATCATCGAGGGTCTGGGAGAAGCGTATCGCCAGTGTGACGAGGATGACGCTATTCGGGTGGTGGTGGTGACAGGGGCCGGCAAGGCATTCTGCGCCGGTGCCGATATGAGTGGTGGTGCCAGTACCTTTGATAGCGCTGCCCAGAGCGTGGAAGTCAATTCCTGCCCGCTGAGTATGCAGGCCTGGGAAGTGCGTAAACCGGTGATCGCCGCCTGTAATGGTCACGCGGTGGGCGCGGGCCTCGGTCTGGCAGTCCAGGCCGATATGCGAGTCTTTGCCAACGAGGGCAAGTACGGTTTCCTGCAGTCCCGTCGTGGGGTGGTGGCAGATTTTGCCATCGAGTATGTGTTGCCACGGCTGGTGGGTTTTGAGCGGGCTTTCGAATTATTGGTGCGCGCCTCACGGCTCTCCGGTGAAGAGGCCGTCGCCTGGGGTCTGGCCGGCCGCAGCGTGCCGGCTGACCAGGTGTTGGCAACAGCCCTGGAAATTGCAGGCGATATGAGCGTCAACTGTGCGCCCCTGGCAATGGGTCTGCACAAGCATCTGTTATGGCGCGGGCTGGCCATGACCATGGGAGAGGTGGCGGCAATGGAGAGCCGGGCCCTCAACCATACCATGACCCAGCCTGATGCGGTGGAGGGTGGCATGGCCTATTTCGAGCGTCGCGACCCGCAATGGACCGGCAGTATCAGTGGTGATTGGCCCAAGTGGTTGGTGGACTGAATAGCAGACTGATTACCCGGGAGTAGGCTCGCAGCGAGGGACAGGAATATTACGGTCGGTGTGGGCATGGTACTCAGCGGTTGCTGCCATTGCGGCTAATAGAGGAATTAACAGCGCGCCAATCTATGCTAGACTTGTCGTCCATTTTTTACGCCCTTTTTAGCTTATGAGCCTGGCAACCGATAAACTGGAAACCATTCGAGAGCAGGTGCAATACCATCTCGATCATGCAGAGCAGAAGAAGCTGACGCCACAACAGGAGCGGGCGCTTAAAGACCAGATCAAGGAAAGACTGGAGAAGGAAAACGCCGTAATCGTGGCGCACTATTACACCTCACCTGCAGTCCAGTCCCTGGCAGAGGAAACCGGGGGTTGCGTTTCAGACTCCCTGGAAATGGCACGATTCGGCCATGATCACCCGGCCACCACACTGGTCGTAGCGGGCGTTAAGTTCATGGGCGAGACCGCCAAGATACTCACGCCGGACAAGCGCGTGTTGATGCCTACCCTGGAAGCGACCTGCTCCCTTGACCTGGGTTGCCCGATAGAAGAGTTTTCCGTTTTCTGTGACGAGCACCCCGACCGCAAGGTAGTGGTCTACGCCAATACCTCTGCGGCGGTTAAAGCACGTGCCGATTGGGTGGTGACGTCCAGTATTGCCCTGGATGTCGCCGAGCACCTGGCGGAGCAGGGAGAAAAAATTCTCTGGGCACCTGACCGGCACCTGGGGAACTACGTGCGCAAAGAGACGGGAGCGGACATTATTATGTGGGACGGCGCCTGTATTGTGCATGAGGAGTTCAAGGCGCGCGGCATTGCCGATTTGAAACGCGTCTACCCGGATGCTGCGGTGTTGGTTCACCCGGAGTCACCTTCTTCTGTGCTGGAGTTGGCCGACCTCGTGGGGTCTACTACCCAGATTATCCGCGCCGCCTGTGAGATGGAGAACAAGCGCTTTATTGTGGCCACCGATCAGGGAATCTTCTACAAGTTACAGCAGCAAGCCCCGGACAAGGAATTTATCATCGCGCCCACCGCCGGTGAGGGCGCTTCCTGTCGCAGCTGTGCTAATTGCCCCTGGATGGCGATGAATGAGCTGGAAAGAATGGCAGAGGTGTTTGAACGCGATGACAATGAAGTCTTTGTCGACCCCGCCCTTGGCGAACGCGCTATGGTGCCCTTGCGCCGTATGTTGGATTTTGCGCGGGATATCCAGGTCAGCGTGAAGGGTAACGCCTGAGCGACTACACATCGCGGCCGTCCGTCGGCTGTATCTTATGCGGTCTGCAACTGCTCGGCCTGCAATTACACGATCTACAACTCCTCCATTTTTGCACGCATGTCGGCGACATCCCGCAGTCGCTGGCTGACTTTTGCGGATGTCAGGTAATCACCTCGGCTTAGCTTGAGGGCATAGTCCAACTGCTTCTGCGCCTCATCCAAAATACCATTGAGGATGAAATACTCCGCCCGCGACTGGTGCAGGCCCGCGATGTTGCCTGACAAGCCCTGCACCTCGGCCAACAAATACCATAGCCCCGGATCATTAGGCTGGCGCTTGCTTTGGGCCACCAGCACCTCCTCTGCGATGTGCGGCTGCTGGTCTTGCATCAGGGCGCGGGCGTAGGTCATGGTCAGGGCGTGGTTGCCCGGTGTCACCTGCAACTGTGCCGCCAGTTTGCTGGTCGCACGTTCCGGTTTGTTGCGCGCCATGTCGATTTCCGCATCGGCGATGACATATTCCAGCTTGTCCGGGCTATCCGACCATATGTCGTCCAGCTCCAGGCTGGCCTCGTCGGCACGTCCGGCGGCTGTCAGCGCCAGCACCATGCCGTAAATAGCCGCTTCCCGCGAGCGCGGTGTGCCTTCCAGTTCACCGCGAAATTGTTGCACCGCCAGTTCGGGAGTGTCGGCCAGGTGAACCTCTACCCGTGAACGCATCAGTTGGTAGCTGAGACTGGGGTCTCTGGTTTCCTTGGGGTATTTGCGCGCACGGTTGCGGGTATCTGCTATGCGGCTTTCAGACAGTGGGTGGGAGCGCAGGAATTCGGGTACCTGATTGCCCCTGGAGTAGCGCGAGGCCTGCATCATTCTTTCGAACATGGCCGGTGCTGCATGCGGGTCCAGTCCCGCTTCCACCATCGTTTGCATGCCCACGCGGTCGGCCTCCTGCTCATTGCCGCGGCTGTAACGCAGGGCGGAATCCTGGGCTGCAGCCTGGGTGGCGGACAGGGCCGCCAGGCCCGCATCGCCGCCCACGGTGGCCATGAGTACAAAACTTGCCAGCATGGCGGCCAGGGTCAGCGGCTGTTGGTTTTTCTGGAACTCCACGCCGCGCGAGAAATGGCGCTGGCTCAGGTGGGCAATCTCGTGTGCCAGTACGGTCGCCAGTTCGTCCTCGGTCTCGGCCCACAGGAGCAGGCCATTGTGTACACCGATCACCCCACCTGGCACCGCAAACGCATTAATGGTGGGGTTGTCCACGATCACCAGTTCGATTCGCCTGTCTTCCAGCTGGCTGTGGGTAACCAGCTTATAGATCAGGTTTTCGAGGTAATCAAAAAGCAGCGGGTCATTCACAGTGGGCACCCGGCTGCGGAACATGCGCAGCCAGGCCTGCCCCAGCTGGTGCTCGAATTCCGAGGAGAACAGGCTGGTGCTGGATTCGCCCAGATTGGGTAGCTTCAGTTCGGTCGAAGGGGTGTGGCTGGAGTAGGACAGCAGCAGCGCCAGGAATACAACTGGTATATACCGCCGCAGTGCGACTGTCAGCCCCCGGGAATTAGACACAGATTAGAACCACTGACCATTTCATTTGAATATTCCGCATTGTACTGCATGCCTGTGTTGTGGGAACAAATCCTTTTTCCGGGGGTATTGGAGATTTCAACGGGAGTAAAGTTCAGCCTGGTGCAAAGTATCGCTTATACTGTTGCGACTGAAACCAAGGGTCAGTGAAAAATGACAGCAGTGCAATGTGTGGAAGTAGATGCCCGTGGACTGGAGTGTCCCATGCCCCTGTTGAAAGCCAAGCGGGCGTTAAATTCCATGCAGACCGGTGCGCGCCTGCGCGTGTTTGCCACAGACCGGGGTTCCCAGCGTGATTTTCGCGTGTTTGCAGAGCAGTCCGGTCATCTTCTGCTTACCAGCGACGAGGCTGATGGCGTTTATACCTTTCTTTTCCAGAAAAGTTGAGCATCCCGCACTAGTGTTGCAGCCACGGGGTGATATAGCATCTGGCCTGTATGATTGCGAGTTCATCTGCGAGGAGTTCTGTACTTGATGTCTGAGCGCTCAGCTGGCGCCGACCACAGTCTGCCAGCGTTAACTGGCCTGCGCGGCCTGGCAGCCCTGTGGGTGCTGGTGTATCACGCCTGGGTTTACGTGACGCCGCAGGCGATTTTGCTCGATGTCCCGGGTGGTACGATTCGAATTCATGTCTTCTTTTCGCTGGGCTGGGCGGGAGTACAGCTATTGTTTGTTCTTTCGGGCTTTTTGCTGACCCTGCCTTACGCCCGGGCCAATGCGGGACTAGCCCCTCGGCCAAAGTTGTTCAAGTACCTGGTGAAAAGAATATCCCGTGTTTTTCCTGCCTACTACACCCAACTGTTGATACTTGTTGTTGTTACATGGTGGGTATCGCAGACGTGGCTGGTCGATCCCAGCAATCTTTTTCAGTACCTATCGATGTTGTTTGTGCCACCCCCGATCGGCATGGGGTCTCCCAGCAGTATTAATGGGGTGTGGTGGACTTTACCCATAGAACTGTCGTTCTACCTGTTGCTGCCCTTTCTCTCCCGCCTTGCGGATCAACGCTACAAAATTTTGCTGGTCGTATTATCAATGCTGAGTATGGTGTGTTGGCGCGGTTATGTGCTCAATGTGATTGAACCCGCTACCCAGTTATATGTCTGGGTGTACCAGCTACCCGGTTCCATGGACACCTTCGGCCTGGGTATGCTTGGCGCGGTGCTGCATGTGCAGTATTCAGAGCAGCGCGAATGTTTCGCTCAATACCGGAAGTGGTTGCTGGGTTTGCTGTGTGTAACGCCCTTTGTCTTTGTTTTTCTTGGGATATGGATGGCGGAGAAATTCGATATTTACTGGTCAGGGGCGTGTATTCTCTTCCTTTGGACGCCTGTCTTCGGCTGTGCCGTCCTGGTTGTAATCCTCAATTGTGCGCAAAACCATCGCTTCATCAATAGACTGCTTGGCAACAGGCCGATTTTTTACCTCGGGACCGTCAGCTATGGCCTGTACTTGTGGCACGCTCCCATAGGTCGGTGGTTGTTGGAGAGCCCTTTGATAGCCTCCATGGAAGGCTACCAGTTTCCGCGCATGGCCTTGCTGATGTTCTGCGGCAGTCTCCTTATGGCGAGTATCTCGTGGCACCTGGTAGAGGCCAGGGCTATAGCGCTGGCCAGGAAAAATTGAGTTTCTGCATTGCAGATAGCGGATGGCTCGGTGCGCCGGGTGCTGGTATGCCAGTTTTATCCGGCTGAAGCCAACCCTCTTTCGTTTGTGGTTGAAAGAAGTCAAAATGGTGTTATTGCGGGAGAAAAATCCCTCGCAGTGGTTGTATAGTGGGGCCACTTTTCCAATCGTTCATCAAACACTGCAAGTTCTATAAAACCTTAGGGTAGCTATGCTGGAAATCTTTAACAAATGGTACCGACGTTACCTGTTCGAGGAAGAGTCAGTTCTTCTTTTGGTGCTGTTGACCATCGCCGTAGTTTTGTTGATGACCATTGGCGATATACTGGCGCCGCTGCTCGCCGCGATCGTACTGGCATACCTCGCCCAGGGCCTTGCCACGCAACTACAAAACCGCGGGATGCCCCAATGGCTGGGGGTCGCCGTATCTTATTTTGTGTTTGTGGGGATTTTCTTTGGCTTCAGCCTGGGCCTGTTGCCCTTGGTGTGGCGGCAGATGTTGGGCCTGGTGTCTGAATTACCGCGCATGTTGGACCTGGGACTGGAGTTTCTGGGTGTGCTGCCGGACCGCTACCCGGAAATTTTTACCCGGGAGCAGCTCAGTGAAGTCATTGGCATGGCCCAGGCTGAATTTGCTGGCCTGGGGCAGACCCTGGTAACACGTACCTTGTCCTCCATTCCCGGCATTTTGACGGTGATGGTCTATATGGTTTTGATTCCCCTGTTGGTTTTTTTCTTTCTTAAAGACCGGGAGCAGATTCTTGATTGGCTGGGCAACTTCCTGCCCGCTGAGCGCCCCCTGCTGCGCAGTATCTGGGTGGAAATGAATGAGCAGTTTGCCAATTATGCCCGCGGCAAGGTGCTGGAAATGTTGATTGTCGGCTTTATCACCTATTCCGCCTTTGCCTGGCTGGGTCTGAACTATGCGGCTCTGCTGGCTTTGCTGGTAGGGCTTTCAGTAATCATTCCCTATATCGGGGCGGCATTGGTCACCCTGCCGGTGGTGCTGGTTGCTTTCTTCCAGTGGGGCGTTTCCAGTGAATTTTATTCCCTCTTCGCTGTCTATGCAGTTATCCAGGTCCTTGATGGAAATGTGTTGGTGCCACTGTTGTTCTCAGAAGCGGTGAATCTGCACCCTGTAGCCATTATATTGGCGGTCCTGTTTTTCGGTGGAATCTGGGGGATGTGGGGAGTGTTTTTCGCCATACCGTTGGCCACCCTGATCAAAGCTGTTATTAATGCCTGGCCTACCTCGGGGCCTATCGCTCCCCAGGTCGAACAGTAATTTCAAATCTGATGGAGTAATTGATGTCCGTGCTGTCTCCCGCGCAGGGAGTGAAGTCCCTGCTATGTCTGTTTATCTTCACACTATTGGCTGCCTGTGCCACCACCTCGCCGTCGGGTCTGCAACCGGCTAAAAGTCCCAATGACGATTACCAATACCGGCTGCTGACGCTGGATAACCAGATGGAAGTCCTGTTGATCTCCGACCCGGAAACTCCCAAGGCGGCGGCAGCTTTGGCGGTGATGGTGGGCAGTGGGGACAATCCCCCGGGCCGCGCCGGTCTCGCGCACTTTCTGGAGCACATGCTATTTCTGGGAACCGACAAGTACCCTGATGCCGCGGAATACGAGGAGTTCATTACCGAACACGGTGGCAGCCGTAACGCCTACACCAGTCTCGAGCTCACCAATTACTTCTTTGATGTCAACGCACCGCATTTGCCCGAAGCTCTGGATCGTTTTGCCCAGTTTTTTATCGCCCCCCGTTTTGATGCCCAGTACGTGGACAGGGAAAAAAATGCGGTTGAAGCCGAGTACCAGATGGGTTTGAAGAGTGATCCACGCCGCGGCCTGGATGTGCTGCAGGAGGTAATGAACCAGGATCACCCCTTCAGCCAGTTTACTGTAGGCAGCCTGGATACACTGGAGGATCGTCCCGGCTCCACCGTGCGCAATGAGTTGCTGGATTTCTACGATAAGTATTACTCGGCCAATATCATGCGCCTGGTGGTGCTCGGTGCGGAGCCATTGGACGAGTTGCAGGCCATGGTGGTCCCCATGTTCAGCCAGGTGCCCAATAAATCTTTCGAGCATGAGCTGATCGAGGCGCCGTTTTTGAGCCCCGGGAGCCTGCCGATGGTGGTGGAAGTGCAGCCCCTGGCTACTTTGCGGGAATTGGGTGTGTCGTTTCCCATCGCTGACTATCGCCCGAATTACCGGGAGAACCCACTGTCATACCTGGGTAACCTGCTGGGCCATGAGGGTGAGGGTAGCTTGTTATCCCGCTTGAAGGCGGAGGGCCTGGCCGAGGGCCTGGCCGCGGGCTCAGGAATTGGCTGGCGCGGTGGAGCACTTTTTAGCCTGAATATCTCCCTCACAGAGAAGGGCGCAGCTGATTACAGCCGGGTGCTACAGGTGTTGTTTTCCTACACGGATATGCTGCGCAACGAGGGCCCCAGGGACTGGCTCTATGAGGAGCAATCGCAACTTTCGCAGTTGGGCTTTCGCTACCGCGAGCAGGGAAATCCTATTGGCTATGTGAGTGGCCTGGCCAGTGGCATGCATCATTACGAACCGGTGGATACCCTGCGTGGCCCCTACATCATGGACCACTACGATGAAGTCATGCTGGACGGGCTACTGGCGCAACTCAGGCCTGATAATGCCCTGGTGATTTTCAGTGACGCCTCGGCTGCCAGCGATACTGTTTCCAGGCGTTACCAGGTTCCCTATTCCCAGCGTGAGCTGGAGCTGACGCAGCTTGCAATCCCGGCGGAGGATGCGGCCATTGCTGCCATGCATTTGCCTGCCCCCAACGACTTTATCGCGGAGGATGTTTCCCTGGTGGAGCTGCCCGCCGATCTGCCGGTAGTGCCGCAGGTTGCCCACCAGGCTGCCCGGCAAAAAATCTGGTTTATGCCGGATGAAGAGTTTCGCCTGCCCAAGGGCGCGACCTATATCAACTTTCGCTCTACAGAAATAGGCAGTAGTGCGGCGCAGACGGCGATGGCCGGGCTCTACACCGCCCTGCTGATGGACCAGGTCAATGAATTTGCCTATCCCGCTCGTCTGGCGGGCCTGAATTTCGTCTTTTACAAACACGGCCAGGGCATCAGCCTGAGAGTAAGCGGATACAACGATAAACAGGCGCTGTTGCTGGAGCGGCTGCTGACGGATATCAAGGAGCCCGGTTTTGATCCACAGCGTTTTGAAAACGTTCGCAAAGATATGATTCGCGGGCTGGAAAACTCGGTGGCAAAGCGCCCCAGTAGCCAGGTGATGGATGACTTGAAAGAGGCCCTGCTCTACCGTCACTGGGGAGAACAGGCCCTGATCCAGGCGCTGCAAAAAACTACCCCGGGCGATCTGGATGCTTACATCGCGCGCTTCTGGTCCGGCGCGACGGCTGAGGTGTTGCTCTTTGGCAACTACAGCCCGGCCCGGGCGAAGCAGGTCTCCGCGATGCTGGATGGGGTGGTTGCCACTGCAACTGCGCCCGTTATTGCCGAGCCGAAAGTTGTGAAACTTGCAGCCGGGGAAGCGGCGCGCTATGCCGTGGATGTACCCCACGATGACTCGGTGCTTGCGTGGTATCTGCAGGGAGCCGATGACAGCTGGCAGGATCGGGCTGCCACCGCCCTCACTGGCCAGATCATGACCTCCGGTTTTTTCCAGCAGCTGCGCACGGAGCAGCAGTTGGGCTACGTGGTCAGCGCCTTTTCCTGGCCCCAGTTGAAGGTGCCGGGGCTGGTCATGCTGGTGCAGTCGCCGGTGGCTGATGCAGACAAGCTCGCGCTGGCGATGGATGAGTTTATGCAGGGAGTACAGCCGAGCCTGGATGAGGCGCAGTTTGAACGGCATAAGGTTGCCCTGGTGAGTGATATTCTCCGACCGCACAAGAACCTCGGCGAGAGGGCCGAGTTTTACTGGCAATCTATCGCCCGCAAGCAATTCGACTTTGCTGGACGCCAGCACCTGGCTGACGCCGTAGAGGCTCTCACCATGGAGCAATGGCAAGCCTACTTCCAGCGGGTATTTCTGACTCAGCGCCATTCCCTGCAGGTGGTAACCCCGGGTAAGTGGCAGACATTGCCGTCCTCGAAAGCACGCCTTTATAAGAATGCCGACGCCATCAAGGCATCCCATGACGCCTACATCATGGAGTAGTGACACCCCCTGACATATCGACATGGCATGCAGGGTTTGTCCGGCCAGCCGGGCACAGGAAACGCGGCATTATTGGGAAACTTTAGGTACCAATTTGGAACTATGTGGTTTTCTGCTAGCTTGTGCCGTAGTATCTGCTCCCTTGCAGGGGAGGCTCTTGCTGTTTTCCGTTCATGAGGGCAGCTTTTTCACCTGCAAACTGATGGTATATATCGTAAGTGCCCGTTTAAGTTCCATTTTGAAACGCACATACGGCTGATGCCACCCTCTGGTCTATTACCGGGAGCGCGTGCTGGCATGAAGGAAGATACAAACCCCATAGAAACCCGTGAATGGCTTGATTCCCTGGATGAGGTGGTCAAGCACGAGGGAGCGGATAGAGCTTCTTTCCTGTTGCTGGAACTGGCCAAACATGCCATTGAGTCGCGTCTGCGACTGCCACCTGCCACGACAACACCGTTTTCCAATACGATCTTGCCGTCGGAAGAAAAAATGATGCCGGGCGACCTGTTTATGGAGCGACGCATTCGCTCCCTGACGCGCTGGAATGCATTGGCCATGGTGATGCGCGCCAACGACAACGACGAGGGTCTTGGCGGTCACATCTCCAGTTTCTCCTCCAGCGCCACTTTGTACGACGTGGGCTTCAATTATTTTTTTCGGGGCACAGAGGGTGACCACCCGGGAGACCTGGTCTTTTACCAGGGGCACAGTGCGCCGGGTATGTATGCCCGCTCCTACCTTGAGGGCCGACTTGACGAGACCCAGCTGGACAGGTTTCGGCGCGAAGTCGATGGCAATGGACTCTCCTCCTATCCTCACCCCTGGTTGATGCCCGATTACTGGCAGTTTCCTACCGTGTCCATGGGGCTGGGGCCGATTCAGGCGATTTACCAGGCCCGCGTGATGAAATACCAGCAGGATCGCGGTCTGCTGGAGCACAGTGACCGCAATGTCTGGTGCTTTATGGGCGATGGGGAGTCGGACGAGCCCGAATCCCTGGGCGCGATCTCCCTGGCGGGCAGAGAGGGTCTGGGTAACCTGATTTTTGTTATTAACTGTAACCTGCAGCGCCTGGACGGACCGGTGCGTGGCAATGGCAAGATCATCCAGGAGCTGGAGGGTGTGTTCCGTGGTGCCGGCTGGAATGTGCTGAAAGTTATCTGGGGACGTAAATGGGACCCCTTGCTGGAGAAAGACCAGACCGGCCTGTTACAGAAACGCATGGATGAGGTTTGTGACGGCGAACTGCAGAACTACAAGTACAACGGCGGCGCCTATACCCGGGAGCACTTCTTTGGCAAGTATCCGGAGTTACTGGAGCTGGTGTCGGATTTATCCGACGACGATATTATGTATCTCAATCGCGGCGGGCACGACCCCTACAAGGTCTATGCTGCCTACGCTGAGGCGGTGAAGGAAAGCCAGCGGCCCACGGTGATCCTGGCGATGACTGTGAAGGGCTATGGCACTGGTGAGGCGGGGCAGGCCAACAACGAAACTCACTCGCTGAAGAAACTGGACATCGATAGTCTCAAGGCCTTTCGTGACCGCTTCGCTATTCCCATCGGCGATGAAGACCTGGGCAATGTGCCCTACTACCGCCCGGATGCTGATAGCCCTGAAATACGCTATATGCTTGAGCGGCGCAAGGAGTTGGGCGGGTTGATTCCGGCGCGTCGAGCACAGATGGGGCTGTTGGATACGCCACCGCTGACCGCCTTCGGCAATCTGCTCAAGAGCAGCGGCAAGCGAGAAATCTCTACGACCATGGCCTTTGTACGCCTCCTCTCCAGCCTGGTGAAGGACGCGGATATTGGCGAACGAGTGGTGCCTATTGTGCCGGACGAGGCGCGCACCTTCGGTATGGAAGGCATGTTCCGGCAGCTGGGTATTTATTCTTCGGTGGGCCAGCAGTACACGCCCCACGATGCTGGCCAGATTATGTTTTACAAAGAGGACATCAAAGGCCAGATACTGGAAGAGGGGATCAATGAGGCAGGAGCGTTTTCGGCCTGGTTGGCAGCAGCGACGTCCTATAGCACCAGTGCTTACCCCATGGTGCCGTTCTATATTTTCTATTCCATGTTCGGCTTCCAGCGTATCGGCGACCTGGCCTGGGCGGCGGGTGACAGCCAGGCTCGCGGTTTCCTGATCGGTGCCACCGCCGGTCGCACCACACTTAATGGCGAGGGTTTGCAGCACCAGGACGGCCACAGCCTTATTTTGTCCAGCACCATACCCAATTGTGTCAGCTACGACCCCGCCTACGCCTATGAATTGGCGGTGATCGTGCAGGATGGCTTGCGGCGCATGTTCCAGGAGGGTGAGAACAAGTTCTATTACATCACCACCATGAACGAGAACTACATGCAGCCGGATATGCCCCAGGGCGTGGAGGAGGGCATCATCCAGGGTATGTACCTGCTGCAGTCCTCTACCCTGGATAGCCAGCTGCGGGTGCGCTTGCTGGGTGGTGGAACTATATTGCGCGAGGTTGAGGCCGCCGCAGCCATACTGGAGAGTGACTACCAGGTGGCCGCGGATATCTTTAGTTTGACCAGCGTCAACGAACTGCAGCGCGAAGGCAAATCGGTGCAGCGCTGGAATCTTTTGCATCCGCAGGAAACGCCGCGGGAACCCTATGTTTCGCGTTTGCTCGGGGAGACCGGTTGGCCAGTGGTGGCGGCCACGGACTACATCAAATTGTATGCTGACCAGATTCGGGAGTTTATACCGGGCAGCTATTCTGTGC
>CBDTVJ010000012.1:0-19992 GCA_965363655.1 uncultured Halieaceae bacterium
AAATGGCGGTCAGCATGATGGTCGGGTTCGCCCTCGCCCTGTTCGGCATTTACGCGCTGCTGGCGATTCCGACCAAGTCTTATCTGCAACCGCTGATCATTATGGGGGTTATTCCCTTTGGTATGATCGGTGCCATCTTCGGGCACTGGGTAACAGGCTACCCCTTGAGCATGATGTCCCTTATGGGAGTGATCGCGCTCAGCGGCGTTGTGGTCAACGACAGTCTTATACTGGTGGATTTTGTCAATAAGGCCAGGGCCGACGGCACCGATCTCTACACCTCGGTGGTGCAGGCGGGCATGCGGCGTTTCAGGGCCATCCTGTTGACTTCCTTGACCACTTTCTTCGGACTCGTCCCAATGCTACTGGAGCGCACTAGCCAGGCCGAATCCATGGTTCCAATGGCCATCTCCCTGGCCTTTGGCATCGTATTCGCTACGGTGATAACGTTGCTGCTAATTCCTTGCCTGTATATGATCCTGGACGACCTGAACATGTGGTGGGCAAATCGCTCATCCACAGAACAGCTTGCACTGGGACAAAACGGCTAAGTCTTTGCGCTGCGACAGCGCCAGTTTTGCTAACGAACCAGTCCGCAGGCAACACAACGCATATAGATGTGCCCTGGATCCTGCATGCTTCCCAGCTCCTGCGCCGCTTCGCGCATTGGGCCCAGCAAGCCTGACAGTGCCGTGCTGGCGGCAGATGCCTGCCACAGGTGCAGGCTGCCCACACGGTTGGCCAACTGTTTCATCAACAGGTCGCGCGGTGACAGCGGCAGTTCCACATAGTCGACCTCGTAGTCTTCCATATCGGCCCGCGCAGCCGCCGCTGCGATAGCATCCTCCAGACTTCCGACACTATCAATAAGTCCGGCCTGCAGGGCATCAGACGCACTCCATACCCTACCCTGGGCCAGGGGATCGACCTCCTCAACACTGAGGTCACGGCCATCCGCTACGATCTGCAGAAAACTGTTGTAGGCAAACTCCACACCGCTATTGAGGGCCTCTACCAAAAGAGGGTCCAATGGCCTATCCGCCCGCAATGACCCGGCCAGGGAAGTGGTGCCCACACCATCGGTATAGACACCCACCCGCTGCAATAGCTTTTCAAAAGTCGGAAATGCCGCAAACACCCCAATGCTGCCGGTAATGGTGGAGGGCGTTGCCCATATCTCATCCGCTTCGGCGGCAATGTAATAGCCGCCGGAGGCAGCCACCGCGCCCATCGACACCACTACCGGTAATCCCATGCTCTGGGCATAAAGCAACTGCTGACGGATGATTTCCGAAGCAAACATACTGCCACCCCCACTATCGATGCGCAGCACAATCGCTTTCACACCCTCTTCCTCGGCAGTACTGCGAATCAGTCGGGCCAGGGAATCACCGCCGACGGTTCCGGGGGGCTGGTCACCCGGCATGATATTACCCGCGGCGGTAATCACCGCCACCCGGTCGCCCTCGACTCCGGACAGCACAGATGGCCGTTTGCGGGCAACATAGCGCTCGAATACGATAGCCTCATACAGTCCTTCTTCATTGCTGGCGCCTACAATCTCGGTAATAAAATCGTTACTCTCAATGCGAGACAGCAACTTGTCGACCAGGCCAGCCTGCAGCGCAGCCTGGGCGGAATCGCCGCCGTGCGCCTGTAGACGCTGTGGGAAATTATTGACGTAGTCGTTTACTGCGCCCTCTGCGAGCTCCCGTTGTAACTCCACGATGCCGGTGTACTGATCCCACAGGTCTTCCAACCAGCGACTGGTGACTTGTTTCTCGCCCTCAGACATATCGTCACGCAAGAAGGGCTCGACCGCAGACTTAAACTCCCCCACCTTGAAGACATGCACATTGACGGATATTTTCTCCAGCGCTTCACGAAAGTAGTTGCGATAACTGCTGTAGCCTTCCAGCGCCACACCACCCATGGGGTGTACGATCACCGTATCGGCGTGGCTGGCCAGCAGGTACTGCCCCTGGGTGTAATAGTCCCCGACCGCCACAATGGGCTTGCCCGATTCGCGGAAGGCCTCCAGGGCAGTGACAATTTCCTGGCCTTTGCTGATGCCAACATACACCAGGGAATCGAGCTCCATCACCAGCGCATGAATAGCCGGATCCGCTGCCGCATATCCAATTGACTCAATCACATCACGCAGCAGCACCTCGTGATCAGTAGGAGAGGGCTCTCCCAGCAGCGCCTGGAACGGATCAACCGCGGACTTCTGGTCGACAACCGTGCCACTAATATTCAACAGCAGGGCCGCCCGCTCAGGTAGCGGCTCCTGCCCACCGCCCATATAGACGAAATATACCAATGCGATGATGACCAGGAACAGGATATTGGCAAGGGCCAACCTGATGCGGGTTATACCATTCCAGAGGGCTGACAGGAGCCGTCGCAACAGGGAAGGCTTACTCATATTTACTCTCCAACATCCGACTCGTTAATACGCAGTTCTTGCGCCCGCCAGCGCACATACATCATGCCTGCATTAAACAATACCACAACCGCCACCATACCAATGATGACCAGCAGACTGTCCGGATGGGCGAACATGCGCTGCACCAGGACAATAAAATACCCCAGGCAAATAAAACACAACCAAATATAACTGCGCAAATTATCCTTGAGCATGCCGGGCAAAAACATCAGCAGGGGCAGTACTTTCAACATCCAGATAAACCACGGGGCATGGTGCGTACCCGCATCTACAGCCTGCTGCAGAACCAACGTCCCCCAGGCCAACCAGCACAGCAACCCCGCCCAGTAACGCTTTTGGCTAATCACCTGCGTTCTCCCATTGCCAGACGGGCAACTCTCTGGCCCAGGGAACGACACAGGGCGACTTCGGTTTCATCGACCTCGCGATCATTGCCCTGCCCCGCCCAGTGCGTGGCTCCGTAGGGTGTGCCACCTGAAGTTGTGCTCATCAGCCCGGGCTCGCTGTAGGGCAGCCCGGCAATGACCATGCCGTGGTGCAACAGGGGTAACAACATACTCAGCAGTGTGGACTCCTGTCCGCCGTGCAGACTTGAAGTTGAAGTGAAGACCGCAGCAGGCTTGTCAATCATGGCGCCACTGAGCCACAGGGACGAGGTCTGGTCAATAAAGTACTTGAGCGGCGCAGCCATATTGCCAAAGCGTGTAGGACTCCCCAGTACCAGGCCAGCGCAATCGCGCAGGTCGTCCAGCTCGCAATACAGCGGACCGGTTGCCGGAATGTCATCCTCGCTCTGCTCGGTGGTTGCCGAGATAGCCGGCACGGTGCGCAGGCGTGCGGTAATCCCCGGCACCATTTCCACGCCCCTGCCGATGTGCTGCGCCATGGCCGCGGTAGCGCCCTGGCGGGAATAGTACAAAACCAGGACATAGGGCTGCGCCATCAGGCGATCAATTCCAGGACATTTTCCGGAGGACGCCCCAGTACCGCCTTATCTCCCCTGACCACAATAGGCCTCTCAATAAGTTTAGGGTGTGCCGCCATAGCCGCCAACACTTCATCCTCGCTGGAGGCGGGCCCTAAACCGCATTCCTTATAGGCGTCCTCACCACGGCGCACCAGCTGCCTGGCTGTTATACCCAGCTTCTGTAACAGGCTGCCGATTTCGGCGACTCCCGGCTGTGTTTCGAGGTACAGGACGATATCGGGTGTAACGCCGTTCTCCTCCAACAGGGCCAGGGTAGTGCGTGACTTGGAGCAACGCGGATTATGATAAATAGTCACTTCGCTCATGGCTGATTTCCTACTTTTTACAGTGGCCGGGAGTATATCAAAACACCAGCGCAGAAACCCTCGCTGGCTGAGACCTCACGTGCAGGCAACTCGGCAATCGTGCCATAATACCGCCCATGACTTTACTGACACAGACTTTGCGCGAATTCTGGCGGCGCCTGCGCTACTTTGTATCGCGCTTTACCGCCGACCGCTGCTCGGAAAACGCGGCCGCACTCACCTACATGAGCCTGTTTGCCCTGGTCCCCCTGCTGACAGTGCTGTATACCATGGCTTCCGCTATCCCGGCATTCCAGGGAGCCGAGGACCAAATGCAGGCGATTCTATTTAAACACCTTATGCCTGACTCCAGTTCCGAAATTGAAAGCTACCTGAACGATTTCTCCGCACAGGCCAAAAACCTCACTGGCCCGGGCATCGCGTTCCTGCTGGTCACCGCGGTCCTCATGCTGCGTAATATCGAAAAAGCATTCAACATGATCTGGCGCACCAGGGAACATCGTGGTCCCCTTTCCAGCTTCATGCTGTACTGGGCGGTGCTGACCCTGACCCCGATCACCATTGGTGTCGCCATAGGATTGAGCACCTATTTATCCTCTTTCAGCCACGCCCTGGATGACCTGGATGTCATCGGCGCCAGGGCCTTCCTGCTAAAGTCCACCCCGCTGCTACTGAGCACTGCAGGCTTCAGCCTGGTGTATGCCGCCGTGCCGAATTGCCGGGTACCGTTCAAGCATGCACTCATCGGGGGGCTGCTCGCCTCCCTGGCCTTTAACCTGGCTCGTTCGATATTCACCGATCTGGTGGTGGGATCCAGTATTACGTTTATCTACGGCGCTTTCGCCGCCGTACCCCTGTTTCTGCTGTGGATCTACCTGTCCTGGAATATCGTACTGCTGGGGGGAATAATGGTGCACAGCCTTTCCGCCTACCAGAGCTACGAACAGGCCAATAGACCAATGGTGCTGAAGGCCCTGGACGTGCTCTACCTGTTCTGGCAAAAACAGAATTCAGGCGCCACAGTGCGCGAGATCGAGCTGCTGGCCAACAGGCACTCCATTGTACGCGGCCTGGATAGCCAGTCCTGGGGTGAACTGCGCGACATCCTGATCGAAAAGAACGTCATCACCGAGAGCGACAAGGGGCATTACCTGCTAAGCCGCGACCTGCATACCATACCCTTCTGGCAATTGAAGGAGTGGGTCAATGATGAACAGGTTCTCAGTAACCAGGACTTCACAGTCAAGCTGGAGTGGCAACAGGAGGCACATAAGCTGCTACTGGATCAACGCACCGGCCAGCGCAAGACCCTGGACACCAACCTGGTGGAGCTATTTTCCAGTTGAAGTATTTCCTCTATCTCAGCCTGGCCATATCAATGCTGGCCTGCAACGCACAGGAGCAGCCGCAGGCGCCACAGAATCTCGAGCAGTATCACGGCCAATGGCTGGTGATTAATTACTGGGCGGAATGGTGCAAACCTTGTGCCGAGGAAATTCCCGAGCTGAATGCCTTGGACCAGCGCTACTCCCAGGTGACGGTCCTGGGGGTGAATTACGACGGCGCGTCGGGTCCAGCGCTAAAGCAGCAGGAAGAAAAGCTGGGCGTTGAATTCGGCACCCTGAAAACGGACCCGTCAGGGATCCTGGGAATACCAAGACCGAGGGTTTTGCCCACCACATTGATCCTCAACCCCGAGGGCAAGCTGGCAGCAACCCTGGTTGGGCCGCAGACCCTGATATCCCTGGCGCGGATTACCGGACAGATGCCGGAGGCATAAAAAAACCGGCCCAGAAGGCCGGTTTACGCCGATAATATAGTCGACTTGAAGTATAGGACCTGGACGGAATCAGGTAATAGGCAAAGATACTGCAACGCCCCTCTGACGATGTAGCCAAACCATCCATGCATAGTAAGACCACAGCTTATTCCAGATGTTCCCGCCTGCTACAAGATATTTCCATTAATTAGCGCTAGGCGCGAATGGCACTTACTTGAGGGTATTGGTGAAGGAGCGTTGAACCCGCTGTCAGGTATGCAATGCGATATAGTCAGCCTCGGTAGTTTAAAGCCTCATAAGGGCGTGGGGTATCAACCGCATGAGGCTTTAAACTACCGAGGCTGGCGGGATAACACACATGCATTGCAGGAGCCAGGCATTTACCTTAAGCAAGTGCCATTCGCACCAGACGCCTTTCTCCCTGCCGCAAGCTATAGACAGAAGCTACTGCCGGTACTAATCTTGTTGCAAGCTCAAGACTCCCACCTACCGCAACATCGAAGGAACCAAGCATGAGCAAGCTCTATCATGACAATGCCGAGACTATCGGCGGCACACCGCTGGTCAAGATCAACCATATCAGTGACGGCAATATCTACGCCAAGCTGGAGAACCGCAATCCTGCAATGTCAGTCAAATGCCGCATCGGCAGCAACATGGTCGCCGTGGCAGAGAAGGACGGCAGTCTCAAGCCCGGTATGACCATCGTTGAACCTACCAGCGGCAACACGGGTATCGCACTGGCCTTCGTGGCGGCGGCCAAGGGCTACGATTGCATCCTGACCATGCCCAACACCATGAGCCTGGAGCGTCGCATGCTGATGAAGTCGCTGGGCGCGGAAGTCATCCTTACCGACGGCGCCAAGGGTGTTAAAGCGGCCATACAAAAAGCCGATGACATCATCGCCTCCGATCCCGATAGATACTGGGGGCCGCACCAATTTGAAAACCCTGCCAACCCGGCTATCCACGAACAAACCACCGGTCCGGAAATCTGGGAAGACACCGACGGCCAGGTGGACATACTGGTATCCGGAGTGGGTACCGGAGGCACTATCACCGGCATATCCAGGTACCTCAAACAGACACGGGGAAAGGCCATAACCAGCGTGGCAGTAGAGCCGGACACCAGCACCATGATCACCGCCGCTAAAGCGGGGGAAGAACCCAGCCACGCACCGCACAAGATACAGGGCATTGGCGCGGGGTTCCTCCCCGACAATCTCGACCTGTCTTTAGTGGACCAGGTGGAACAGGTAAGCAGTGAGGAAGCCATGGAGTGGGCCCATAAACTGATGCAGCGGGAAGGTATCCTGGCCGGCATTTCCTGCGGTGCTGCCATGGCCGCTGCGCACCGCGTGTCACAACAGGAGGAGCACAAGGGCAAGATGATTGTCGCCATCCTGCCAGACTCCGGGGAACGCTACCTCACTTCGCCACTGTTTGCCGATACGTTCTCCGACAATGAGACCGAGCAGGCCACGGTCAGCTAGACACTCAGGAGCGGCTGCCCAATAGCTGCAGCCGCTCCTTGACCTCCAGCCATTCCGATTCGATCACACTGAAGTAAACAGAATCACGTAAGTAGTTCGACTGCACAATCATATGATTGCGCAGCACGCCTTCGCGTCTGGCGCCAATTCTCTCCAGTGCGCGCTGGGAGCGCTCGTTGCGAGCGTCCGTTTTGAACTCAACCCTGACACAACCCAGACGTTCAAAAGCATGGGACAACAGCAGCAATTTGGCCTGTGTATTAAGTGCAGTGCGCTGCCACTCCTGCCCAAGCCAGGTATAACCGATTTCCAAAGAACGGTGTTCTGGCCGAATGTTAAGGTACCGGGTGCTACCCACTACCTTGCCCTTACCCGTCTCCACAATAGCCAAAGGCAACTGCCCTGGTGACGCCTGGGCTTCATCAATCCACTGGCGGGTATCAGCCAGATCGACAAAACAGGCGCGCGGCATATAGGCCCAGTCCGCCGCAGACCGACCTCGATTGTAAAGGCCCTGGGCGTGATCATGGACCAGGGGTTCCAGCACAACGCCTTGTCCCTTCAATACAACGGGTGCAACTCTCAGTGACACACTATGCTCCTGCGTTTGTGGCGCTTACGAGTAGCGCAGTTCGGTAATATTTCAAGCCCCATGCCAGTAAAAACGCCGCCAGGGAACAGGCCATCAGCGGCAGCAGGCTCAGCCATCATGGCCAACAGCAGGACCACCAGAAAGCCGGACGCTCCCACCACAACGAAGGTTGTCTGCCAGGGGCGCAGCTGGCCAAAAAAAGGGAGTGACAAGGCACCGTGCAGGGTACGCGAATCAGGGCAACAGCACGGTTGAACCCGTTGTCTTCCTGCCCTCGAGGTCCCGATGCGCCTGCTGCACATCCGCCAGGGCATAGCGCTGATTGATCTCTACGCGCACATCACCGCTGAGAATACGGCTGAACAAATCGTCGGACGACTGTTTTAGCTCCTCAGGCGATAACGTATAGGTGAGCATGGTTGGCCGCGTGATGAACAATGAACCCTTGTTGGCCAGGATCTGCAGGTCCAGGGGGTCGGGCGCTCCCGATGCATTGCCAAAGCTTACCATCAAGCCCCTGGGTTGCAGGCAGTCCAGTGAAAGTTCGAAAGTGTCTTTGCCAACACCATCATAGACCACCGGCAACTTCGCCCCATTGGTGATTTCAAGCACCCGCTGCACCACATCTTCTGTACGGTAATTGATGACATGGCGAAACCCGTGGGCGCGGGCCAGCTCGGCCTTTTCCTCTGACCCCACCGTACCGATAGCATTCACCCCAATACTGTCGGCCCATTGACCAAAGATAAGCCCGACACCACCCGCGGCGGCATGAAAGAGACAGGTCTCACCGGACTGCAGTGGATAAGTACGCTGTATCAGGTACTCCGCCGTTTGCCCTTTGAGTAACACCGCGGCAGCCTGTTCAAAATCAATGCCCTCAGGAATTTTAACAAGGCGCGAGGCAGGCAGATTCAAAGCATCGGCATAGGCCCCGAAACCCGCAGAGCAATAAGCCACCCGATCACCCACGACCAGGTCTACTCCCTCGCCCACTGCCTGCACCAGCCCGGCGCCCTCCAACCCTATCCCAGTGGGCAATGCCAAAGGATACAGGCCGCTGCGATGATAGGTATCAATAAAATTCAAGCCAATTGCCCGGTTTTCCACCGTGACCATACCCGGGCCGGGTGCCTCCAGCGGCACCTCCTGCAATTTCATGACTTCAGGACCACCGGTCTCACTTATTCTTATCGCGCGCGCCATCAATTATTCTCCCTGTGCAAATGCCTGGCCATGGCTCCATCTTTTAGCTCGACAGTGTGCACCAGCTGCGCCAGTGCATGCAATGAATCCACCATCAATTACGCGAGCTGCGTAATCAGGGCGCCGTACCCTGCGCCTCCTTCAGGATGAGATCACGACGAGCGAGAATGGCTTCGATCTGCCGCGGGTGTAAATAGGCGGAAAGCTCACTGGTCAAATTCGCTTCATCCAGCGACTCAAGTCGTGAACGCAACAGGTCGGAGACTTCCAGTGTCACCTTACGGTACTGCTTCGGGCGTTTCTTGGAGGAGCGAAACGCCAGGCTATGGTCAATGAACATCATCATGAAATCTTTCCTGGTCCACAGGATATTGGTCAAGTTGCGGTCTTCATTGTAAGTCAGGATGTCGAATACAAAGCGCATTCGGTATTGCTCGTATTGTTTGCAGTAGCCGCCAAATGGCAGCTCCTGGGCCAATCTGTCCCGTTCATTGATGGCATTCTCAATCCAGTCCGATAGCGCGCCCTCCTCACCGTCGACCTCAGCAATTACGGCGGTAGGGACCATTTGCCAATCCAGCAGTCGATCCAGCTTGTAGGCAGCAACGTCGTATACATAGCGATCACTGTCATCGTAACGCCGTTTGACGTATGACTCTTTGGTCTGCATTCCGGGATTGCTATCCTCGTACTTGAATACAGCGTCATTACTGATGCCATCGCGCTCCTGGGTAATACGCTTGGGTTTGGTGACGCCGGTGTCCAGGGCTTCAATGCTCACAATTGGCGCAGTGCGCATAAACTCTTCCAACTGCGTGTCACTCATGCCGGATAAGCGCTGGGCAATGCTGCGGGTTTCGGGAGTAGGCTGCGCCTCCTTGTCACCACCGAGATAGTGCACATAATCACGTCCGCCTTCGGAAACCAGGGCTGAAGCACGACCGTGGTAAACACTTTTAAGCATACCCGTATCGAGTCGTATCGCCAAGCCATCCATACGCTCTTGCACGTCGCCGCGGGTCGGCGTGTGCCCCATCACCAGTTGTTTCGCCCCCACACGCTTTAGAAAACGCTCAGTGTTAAACGACTCAGAGTACGGATGGCAAAAAGCGGTACCACGGTACCAGTTGGGACTATCCCCGCTGAACACAAAGGCCTGCTGGGCCTCGAACACTTTCTGCAGTGGCGCAAACCACTCTGCCTGGCTTTCGGGATTGGCGGCGATGAATTCCTCGGCCCTGGCGTTTAGAAAAGCCAGCCGATCACTATAGCCAACATGCCACGGCATCACCCCCGCAATGCGCAGGGCATCAATGCTCTGCAGGAATTCGCGCAACTCGCCCTGTAGTTTTTCATTGAGTTCCTCAAGTGAAAACTCGCTGGCCTCACTGGCTATCCCCCCATGCATATAGACTTTGTCGTTAACCTTGATCACAAAGGGTTGCTGAATCAACCAGCTACCCAACTCCCCTGCCAGTGAAAAGGCCTGCCTCAGGGCCAGGTACCCCGCCGGGTACTGCGCATCGAAAGTCTGGCGAACGAGCTCCTCTTCACCCTCGGGGTTGAAGCGACGATACTCGGCGTAGAATGCCTCCCGCTCAGCGGGTGTTTCATCGGCGGCAAAAGCGGCAAATTCCGGCGGCGAAACATACTCAAGGTCGCCGCTCATCACCATCACCTCGTGATTGCCCAGAACCATATGCACAGCACCGCCTGCCTGTTCCGCCTGTTTATCCAGCTGCATCAACAGCTCCACAACTTTCCGGGACCCGGGACCTCGATCAATCAAATCACCCAGGGAAACCAAGTGGGTGTTGCCGCCACTCCAGTTGAGCTGCGCATCGACCACCTCCAGTTCCTGTAACAGGGTGGTCCAGTCATCGTAGGCGCCATGCACGTCTGCAAAGGCCACCACGCGGGAGGAAGTCTCGATGCTATAATCTGCAAATGCAAAGCTCGCCGTCATGGCCAGTAACAATGCAAAAATTCTCGCCATCACTCGCATAATTCCAGTCCTTCAAAAGATCTCTTTTGCGGTAATCCCGGGCCTAATTAGCCTTTGAGGTTGTTGGCCATTGCAACACCTACTCTACCCAGCCTAGTACATCACGAACAACTGACCAGCGTTGTGACTTCACCTTGACCGCCCCGCCCAGCATCCAGTATTCATAGAGGCTGTCAACCGTGCCATCCTTGCGCTTTAAATCTATCCAGTTACTGACGAACTCCATCATTTCAATATCGCCCTTGGGCACGGCATAGGCTGCGGGCAGACGCACCTCGGGATGTTCGACCCTGGCAACGGTATAGCGAGGGTAGCGATAGCTGTAGGCGGAGCCCTCTTCAGCAGACAGCAGTAGCGCATCCGCACCGTGCCCATCCTGGGTAAAAAAGTCTTCAGCCGCCTCCAGGTAAACGAAATCTGCATTGGGTAACAGGCGCTTGATGCGGTGCTCAAAGTAATGCGTACTGACCATCGCGATAGTCAGGTTTTCACGCTCGCGTAACAATTGCGTATCGGCGAACGCGTCCGCCTCATGATCCTCAACAATAAAAGCCAGGCTGAGGTCCAGATAGGGTCGGGAAAAAGATGCATAGGCGTAGCGATCTGGCAGACTGGCTATGCAGGACATGGCCATATCGATCTGGCCCGATGTCAGCATTTGGCCCAGTGAATCAAACTCGAAGGGAACGAACTGCAGGTCGACTGACAGGTCCTGGGCCAGTATATGTGCCATTTCCACATCAAAACCCACCAGATCGCCCGAGGGAGCAAGAAAACTGCAGGGCAGGTTGCTTGGCCTGTACCCAACCTGCAGCACACCATCTTCCAGAATATGATCAAGGCGCGTACCCGGCAGTCGCGTCGCGCTTGCTGCAGGCACCTGCAGGGAAACGGTCGCCGGTACCCGCTGCTCCATCAGTTGGATGCTTTCGAGTACAGCGTCTCGTGCTGGCGGTTCCGGTACGAAAATCATAAAATATGCCCTCAGCACCAGCACCAGGGCTAACAGACAGGCAGATGTAATAGTAAAGTATCGCACTATGGCAGACGCTCTCAGCTGGACCTGCCCGCACAATGCCAGTGCACCGATCACACTGAGCACCACAATGTGCAGGGCCGCCAACATGGCACCAAAACGACCCACAACAATACCGGTCACCAGGAATAACTGGAACATATCCGCAGGAATACGCAGCGATTGCAGCAGGTAGGGCACCGCGACATTGATGCTGCCAAACAAGCTGAACAAACCATTAAACGCCAGCGCAAACTTGTCTCCAATTGAGAGGTCCGCATCTGTAAACCAGGCAGCGAAAAGTACAAAAAGTAAGACTAGAAGTTTACCCAGCGAGGGAAAGTTGAAAGATACTGGAACGATAATATCGACTGCTGAATCAGTTTCATCGCTACGCAGTCCATGTCGCTGCAACAGCTCCTTGCAATTCTCGGCAATCAGGGGAAGCACCACAAACTGGTTACCCGTTGCAAAGGCAGTGACCAGTGGATCACGAAAAGTCCTGAGCACCTCCCTATAAGGGATCTCACTGATCGCTGCCACCAGACCGGGAAAAACCCAGAACGTGATAAATAGTGCAAGGCTTATGTAGGTGACAAGGTAAACCTGCACCCGGCCGACTTCCTCAATAGTCATAGTACCGGCGGCAGCAGCGGCAATGGCAAATATTCCATAGGGTGTCAGTTGCACGATAGCGCCGTTGATTCTGGCAATGGCAACGGTCAGGCCGTCAAAGATAGGCAGCACATTCGCTTTATCCTCCACCGATATCAGTGCTACCCCAACCAGGATACTGAACAGAACCACCGCAGGGACCAGATTGTTCGACAGGGAGTAAAAGATATTCGCGGGCAGATAGAGTTCAAACAAATCCGGGGCATCGTGCTCTATCGCACTGGAAGAGCCAAAAAAGGCCGCCGCTTCCAGGTCGGGAAATGCCAGAGCGGCAAAAAAGACCATGAGTAATGCAAGCAACCAGATCAGTAGAAGCACAGCTCCACCGCGCACCGCCAGCCGCCGCGCCTGCTGCATATGCATACGGCCAAAGCCGGCAATCAATGAAACCACGATGTATGGGAGCACGGTAATCTGCAGCAGCTTGACGAAGATATCCCCAATCAGCTTGAGGTCAGCCACCAGCTCACCAAAAAAAACCCCTGTACAGATACCGGCTATCAAGCCAACAAAGATTCTTGCCGAAAGTCCCATATACCCCTTGCCCTAGCGCATCCAAGTTGCCAGCCAGTATAATACAACTGAACAGCCAGATTGCCGCACAATAGATCCCTATAGGCAGAATTATCTCATGCCGCATCAGCAATTTGCCATCGGCTTCGGTTAAACTTCAACCGACAACCACGCCCTCACCCTAATCGGAGCATCAAACGGTGTTTGAAGAACTGCAACTCGATCGCCGCCTGAGACTGGGCCTGGATGCACTGGCCCTGCCGGAGCCCACTGAGGTGCAGCAGCAGGTGGTGCCAGCTGCCCTGCAAGGCAAGGATTTACAGGTAAGCGCGGAGACGGGAAGCGGCAAAACACTCGCCTATCTCATTCCCATCGCCCACAACATACTGACAGCTAAAGCCGAGGCCAGGTCCGGCACCCTGGCACTAATACTCGTCCCCACCAGGGAATTGGCGCGCCAGGTACTGAAACACTGCCGCCAGTTGCTGGAAAAATCGCCAGTTATAGCCCAGGTCATCACAGGGGGTGCGGATTTCAAGTACCAGAAATCGCTGTTGCGCAAGGATCCCGAAATCGTCATCGCCACACCCGGGCGTATGCTGGAGCACTGCGAAAAAGGCAGTGCCGAACTGGGTTCCCTGCAGACCCTGGTGCTGGATGAAGCTGACCGCATGCTGGATATGGGGTTTCGCGATGACGTGACGAAAATCGCCGGCTTTTGCAACCCCGACAGGCAGGTATTGATGTTATCTGCTACTCCGGGGCACAGAGGCGTTAAAACGGTCGCCACAAGCCTGCTTAAGGAACCACAGAGCATTGCCGTCGGCCAGTCCCGGCAGCCTCACAGCAGCATCTTTCATCAACTGATACTGGCAGACAGCCAGGAGCACAAAGACAAGCTGCTGGCCGCACTGCTGCGCGCTGGCGGTTTTCAACGGGCCCTGGTATTTGGCAACAAGCGCACCACCGCGGTGCGCCTGTCAAACCTGTTGCGCTACCAGGATTTTCGCTGTGGCTGCCTACAGGGCGATATGAGTACAGAAGAACGCAAACACGTCATGCACCAGTTTCACGAAGGCAAAGTGGATATCGTCTGCGCCAGCGACGTGGCAGCCCGCGGCCTGGATGTGAAAGGCATTGACCTGGTGGTCAACTACGACATGCCACACAGCGGCGATGACTACCTGCATCGCACTGGACGCACCGGTCGTGCCGGGGCGCAGGGTCTGGCCGTGTCCCTGGTCACAGCGATCGAGTGGAACCTGATGATCAGCATCGAGCGCTACCTCAAAATTGAATTTGAACGGCGCACCCTGCCGGGGCTTAAAGCGCGCTACGCCGGGCCCAAAAAAGTAAAATCTTCCGGGAAAGCGGCGGGCAGCAAGAAAAAACGCAGTAAGACCACCACCGAGAAAAGCAAGACGCGCAAACGCAACCAGAAAAACCAGGGCAAGCGTCGAGCCCCATCAGAAGACGCCCCCAAGCAGTCCAATGACGGCTTTGCCCCCTTGATGAAAAAGAAACCAACGGAGTGATGCGGGTATTTTTTGGTGTCGAACTGGACAGTAAGACCGTACTGGATATCGCCGGATGGCGGGAACGAGAGACAGCCTGCCTGGGGCGCGCGGTGCCACCGGCCAATTTCCATATTACGCTGGCCTTTGTCGGTGAGATCGACAATCTCACGCTGGAGCGGCTATGCCTGTCGGTCGATGAATGGCTCGCGGGAAAGTCAGTGTCCGGCGCTGACTTCGAACTTGATCGCGTCGGTTACTGGCCAAAGCCAGGTATTTACTGGCTGGGATGTTGCAGTTGCCCGCAGCAACTTGCCGGTCTGGCAGAAAGGCTCAAGGGCATAGCGGCCAGTGTCGGCGGCAAGCGGGACAGGAAACCCTTCCAGCCTCACGTTACTCTCTATCGTGGCTGCACTGGTGCGCCGGCGGCGCCATCAACGGCACTGTCAATCCCGGTTTCTTACCGGCATTTCTCCCTGTTCGAATCCATTCAGGGCAAAAGCGGGGTAAGCTACCGCGTGCTACAGGACTGGGACCTGCAAACGAGAATTTCCTGAGCTCACCCTCTTATTGGTCGACGCCGCTTTCGGTTAGAATTGCGCTTCGAACCTGCAACCGGAATAGTTATCAATGTCCAACCCCCTGCTTGCACAACATGAGCTGCCGCCCTTTTCCAGCATCGAGCCACTCCATGTGGAACCTGCCATCAGGCAGCTCATTGAGCGTAACCAGCACGGTATTGATGAGCTACTGGCCAGCAACGAGCGCTACAACTGGGATAACCTGCTGCAGCCCATTGAGGACATGGAAGACGAACTGTCCAAGGCCTGGTCTCCGGTATCGCACCTGAACAGCGTGCGCAACAACGACGAATTGCGGGAAGCCTACAACGCCTGCCTGCCCCTGCTGTCTGAGTACAGCACCTGGATGGGGCAGCACAGCGCCCTGTGCGCCGCTTACCAACAAATTGCGGACCGTGAAGATTTCTCGTCGCTGAGCGCTGCACAGGGCAAAACTATAGAAAACGCCTTAAGGGATTTTCGCCTGGCAGGCGTGTCACTGCCGCCGGAGAAGAAGCAGGAATACGGCGAACTACGTAAACGGCTATCTGACCGGGGCAGCAAGTTCGGGGAAAATGTACTGGATGCCACCAACGCCTGGTCCAGGCTGGCCACCCTCGAGCAACTGGGTGGCCTACCGGAAACCGCACTGGCCAGCGCGAGACAGGCAGCAGAGCAAGCAGGCAAGGATGATGGCTATCTCATCAACCTGAATTTCCCTTCCTACTCACCGGTGCTTAGCTACTGCGACAACAGGGAACTGAGAAAAGAGGTCTATAGCGCAAATTGCACACGAGCTTCTGACCAGGGACCGCACGCTGGGCAATGGGACAATGCAGCCATTATCCAGGAAACCCTGGACTTGCGCCTACAACTGGCGCAACTGCTGGGCTTTGACAACTACGCGGAGTTGTCGTTGGCAACCAAAATGGCTGACAGCCCGGAGCGGGTAATACAGTTTCTACAGCAGTTGGCAGAACACTCCAGAGCCCAGGCACAGTCGGAATGGCAGGAGTTGCTGACCTTTGCACACCAGCAAGCCGGTGAATCCGCGCTGGAAGCCTGGGATGTCAGTTACTACAGCGAGAAACTCCGGCAACAACGTTACCAGGTATCCCAGGAGGATATCCGGCCCTACCTGCCGGCGGATCGCGTCTTACCCGGCCTCTTCCAAGTAGTGCAGCGCCTTTACGGGCTCACTGTGAACGAGGTAGAACACTTCGACAGCTACCACGATGATGTGCGGCTGTTTGATTTGCTCCAGGATGGTGAGGTCATCGCCCGCTTCTACCTGGACCTCTACGCCAGGGCACACAAGCGGGGCGGAGCCTGGATGGATGATTGCCGTGTACGCCGGCAGTGTGCAGGTAAAATCCAGGTTCCCGTGGCTTATCTGGTCTGTAACTTCACACCGCCGGTGGGGGATGCCCCGGCGCTGCTGACCCATACAGAAATGACGACACTCTTTCACGAGTTCGGCCACGGCCTGCACCACATGCTGACCAGACAGTCGGTCGCAGCCGTGTCGGGAATCAACGGGGTGCCCTGGGACGCTGTTGAACTGCCCAGCCAGTTCCTGGAGAACTGGTGCTGGGAGCGCCAGGCACTGGCCTTCATTTCAGGACACCATGAAACGGGCGAACCGCTACCGCAGGAACTACTGGACAGGATGCTGGCGGCGCGCAACTTCCAATCTGCGATGGCACTGGCACGACAGCTGGAGTTCTCTCTCTTTGATTTCAGGCTGCACCTGGAGTGGAACAGCGGCTCATTCACCTCAGCCCAGGAGCTGCTGGAGCAGGTCCGCGAACAGGTCGCAGTCAACCCTCCCCCGGCATTCAATCGTTTCCAGAATGCCTTTTCGCATATATTTTCCGGGGGCTACGCAGCGGGGTATTACAGTTACAAATGGGCGGAAGTGTTATCTGCGGATGCCTTTTCCCGCTTTGAGGAAGAAGGCATATTCAACGAGCGCACCGGCGCTGATTTCAGGAGCGCTGTGCTGGAAGCCGGGGGTTCACAGGAACCCATGGAATTGTTTGTCGCGTTCAGGGGCCGTGAACCCAGTATCGAGCCCCTGCTCAGGCACTGCGGAATTGCCAGCTAATCGCGCCCTGCCAGGCCTGACGACACATTGGGCAGCAGGCTGTTAATCCTCGCTACCCAGCCAGTTATATACCAGGCCTGCCAGCGCCGCACCAACAATAGGCGCCACCCAGAACAACCACAACTGGGAAATAGCCCAACCCCCTTCAAACAGCGCGACGCCCGTGCTACGTGCCGGGTTGACTGAGGTATTGGTCACCGGAATGCTGATCAGGTGAATCAGGGTCAAGCCCAGGCCAATGGCGATGGGCGCCAGGCCCGCAGGGGCGCGAGCATCGGTAGCTCCCAGGATAATAATGAGGAACATAAACGTCATGACGACTTCGGTTACCAGGGCGGACGTCAGGTTGTAACCGCCCGGTGAGTGCTCCCCAAAGCCATTGGAGGCGAAACCGGCGGTTTCAAACCCGGCCTGGCCACTGGCGATGACAAACAGCACCGCAGCACCGGCCAGGCCTCCCAGCACCTGTGCGATGATATAAGGCAACAGCTCTGCTGAAGAGAAGCGACCGCCCACCACCAGCCCCACGGATACGGCGGGATTGAGGTGGCATCCGGAGATATGCCCAATAGCGAAAGCCATGGTCAATACGGTAAGACCAAAGGCCAGGGACACGCCTAGCAGGCCAATACCCACCTCGGGGAAGGTAGCAGCCAGTACCGCAGCACCGCAACCTCCCAGCACCAGCCAGAATGTGCCAATAAATTCCGCGACCAGTTTTTTGCTCATACTCATAGCCAGTTCTCCTGCCTTGATAGTTTGGATTCAGGGGTATGCCATGAAGCGTAGCACAGCTTGCGGGAATGGCGAGGGGAAGAATGGGGCACTACCAGCCCCAGAAGGGTCAGTAGAATCAGGTCAGGCTTGTCGCCAGATAGCGCAGCCCTTCTGCCCGGGCCCGGAAGCGACACAGAGCTCTATCTCGCGCAGGTCATCCCCTTCTGAAGCAGCCACCAGTCGCTGCAACAGGTAACCGGAGAACTCCTCCACCGTGGCATTGCGGATGGGTAAAACCAGGGTATCGCTCTGCAGGAAAAGCATCTCCTGGTCGGAGTAGCGAACGCGGTAACAGGCGCCAGACTCCTCTATATGCTGGTACGGCGACTCCCCGGCCAACAACAGATACTCATCCAGGGCGTCACAGAGTGCCGCCAGGCGAGTTTTGTAAACGTTGTAATCGGCGGAAAAACCATTGTCACCCATAGGAGCCACAATACGCGCGGATACGGAATAGTTATGCCCGTGCAACCGCTCGCGCTCAGTAGCGGAGAATATAGTGAAATGGGCGGCGGAAAACTTGTGGCTTTCCTTGTCGATATACAGAGTAGTGAGTTGTTCCATGGCAACAGTTTAACGGAGCAACAACTTGACGTCACTGCAGAAATCACGGAGCCTCCTAGACTAAGCACAGTGCGCCACGCAGCTGCGGCGTGCAACAAAGGACAGCGGAAATGAAAACAGCCATTATCACTGGCGCGAGCGTGGGAATAGGCAGCGCCACAGCCCGAGCCTTTCTGAAGGAAGGGTTTGAGGTATTCAATCTCTCGCGACGCGCATGTCCGCTTAGCGGGGTAAGCAACCTGTCCTGCGATTTGGCAGACCCGGCCGCTATCGCCTCCGCCTGTCAGAGCATTGAAAAATCTGTCTCCGACAGCTCCGAAGTTTGCCTGGTACACAATGCCAGCCAAATGCGCAAAGACAGCGCCGACGACTGCGACAGCACCAGCCTGGCCGCCGTCATGGAAACCAACATCATCGCCGTCAACAGCCTTAACCAACATCTGCTCAGGATAATGCCTGACAGCTCCAGTGTGCTTTATGTGGGCTCGACGCTGTCGGAAAAAGCAGTACCGGGTTCGTTCAGTTATGTGATCAGTAAACACGCGCAGCTGGGTATGATGCGTGCAAGCTGCCAGGACCTGATGGGTAGCGGCATTCACACGGCCATGATCTGCCCGGGATTTACCGATACAGAGATGCTGCGCACCCATCTGGGCAACGACCCTGAAGTTGAGGCTGCCATCGCGGGTATGAACAGTTTCAACCGCCTTATTCAACCTGGGGAAATTGCCGAACTGATCCGCTGGGCGCATCACAACCCGGTAATCAATGGCGCCGTTTTACACGCCAATCTAGGGCAGAAGGAGAGCTGATAGTTGATCTCTTTCGCCGCCCTGGCGGAAAGGCGCGAGCGAACCTTCCTGGTACTGGCAGGCATATTCCTGTGCGCTATGACACTGCTCAATGTCATTGGCATAACGCGCTTTATCCAACTGGGCCCCATGGCCCTGGCGGTGGGTGTACTGCCTTACCCCCTGACATTTCTTTGTACCGACCTGATTTGCGAACTCTATGGCAAGTCGCGAGCCAATTTCCTGGTGACAGTAGGCCTGGGCCTGAACTTCTTTATTCTGTTCGTACTGCTATTGGGCAACTCCATACCCTCTGTCCCGGCAGAAAATATGCCCCCCTGGCAAATCCTGCAACTGGCGGCGCCGGTCGCCCTGCCCAGCGGCGAAATCGTCGAGCACAGTATCGGCCTGTACCAATTGATCTACGCCACCACCTCCGGCGCAGTGTTCGCCTCCATGCTGGCCTACATCGCGGCCCAGTACTGTGATGTACAACTGTTTCATTTCTGGAAACGCGTGACCAAAGGCAAACACCTGTGGATACGTAATAACTTCAGCACATTGATGAGCCAGATGGTGGATTCCGTTATGGTAATGACAGTCACCTTCGGGGCCGCTTTCATGCGCGGCGATATGGCTTTCAATACACTGTTGGTGC
>CBDTVJ010000013.1:0-19952 GCA_965363655.1 uncultured Halieaceae bacterium
AGCCATCAGATAGGTTCCGAGCAGGCGATGGTGAGGGGTGCAGGTTGGCTATCGTGCCGGACAGTAAAGCTGTGGCGCACATCCCGGTAACCGTTGCGGCTGCCGACCGCTGTGTAGGTACCGGGACGCAGGGTAAGTTCGTGCTGCGTAAAACGCCCCAGCCTGGCCACCTTGTACACAATGACCTCTGTTTCCATATCTGAGAGCAGGGAGATTTTGACCGGGGTGCTGGCCTGGCTCAGCGTGGTTGCAAGGCGGGTGATCTGTCTTTCCAGCAGCGCACCGCGGGGAGTGGTTTGCCGGGCCTGCTCCAGTAACTGCCCAGCCGCTGCGGCGACTGCTACATCGGACAGTCGCAGCGGCTCGGCCAGGACAGTACTGATTTGCTTGTCCAGGCGGGCGCGGGACTTGCTTCGCTCTAGCCCCTCGCGGGCGAACAGTACGCTGCCATCGATTTTGAGTGACTGTTCGTAGGTGGTGACAGCTTTTTGCCACTGCTCCTGTTGTTCAGCCTTGAGTCCCTGGTTATTCAGGGCAGACAGGCGATGTGCGGTGGCCGCTGTCTCAACTTCCAGCAGCGCACTGGCGGCCTCACCCGATCCTGCCTGCAACTTTGCAGCGGCGCGAAAGGCCTTGCGCGCACTCTCGAAGTGCTTGGCGTCCAGCGCGGCATAGCCCTCACTCATGGCTTTGTTGAAGGCCTGCTCGAGTGCCGCGGCGGCGACGCGCTGCAACTCCTGCTGTGCCTGCTGGTGCAGAGGGTCCAGTGCCGTGGCCTGTTGCAGTAGTGTTTCCGCCCCGGGCAGGTCGCCCATGGCTTCCGCTGCAGCAGCCTGCTCCAGTAGAGGCAGTAGTTGTGGTAGCACCTGGAGGCGTTGCTGCAAGGTGTCGACGTCGGGGTTGTCCGGGTCGATGAGCCTGGCTAATGCCAGATGTTCCCCGGCAGCTGCAGCGTCACCTTGCTCAATGGCCTGCCGCGCCTGTTCCAGCTGGCGACTCAGTGCCTCCGGCAGTTCAGCCTGCAGCACTTGCAGTGCGGCAAGTCCTTCCTGATAGCGCTGCGTGGCCTGCCCGAAGTCCCTGTTCTTGTACAATTCGTCACCTGCAACGGCAAAGGTTCTGGCCTGTGCAAAGCGTTCCGGCGCCCAGCGCTCTACACCGCTTTCCTCCAGCGTAAACTGTACATCCAGTAACTGCTCCAGCACATCCTGTGCCTCTTTGCGCTGCTTGGCCTGCTGCGCGTCGGACCAGGGAGTGGCCTCTGGTTGGGCGGCAGTGTCTTTGCCAGATGCCGTTGTCGGCGTCGTTTGCGTGCTGTCACCCGGCTGGTCCGTCGTCACCTGCCCGGCAGGCACAGCGGGTGCATCTACTCGCTCCGGTAACCAGAAAATCACCAGTGCTGCCAATAGCAGCAGGCCACCCAGGGCAGGTAGTACCCAGGCGGGAGAGCCCTTGCTGCTATCGGGCGAGACCGGACTGTGTTGCTGGGCCGGGGTCGGTGCGGCTACGTCAAACGGTGTGGGCTGTAGTGGCTCATTGGGAGAGGGCATGCGTTTGTTGGTGCCTTGCGTATCGGGGAACAGTTCAGAGTGTATCAGCAGTTGCCGTTGGCTCCCCGGGTAATCCCAGATCGCCGATCTCGGTTTGGTAGATATCTGCCAGTACTTCCCGCCACTGGTTGTATTGTTCTTCCACATTGCCGCTGAGGGTGACAGTGCGGTCCTCGATTTCGATGACCTGCGGCGTAATTTCTGCTTCCAGGGACATACCCAGTTCTTCCAGCGCCTGCACGTGAATCTGCGCTTCATTGCGTTTTTCCAGCCCGCTCTTCAACAGGTAGCCGCCACCGATAATAGCGACATTACCAGCGGCTCGGGTGACGCTGCTGTCGCCGCTGGCTGCGCCGGCAATACCCGCCACGATCGCCAGTGTACCGGCGATCAGGCGACGCGTACTTTCCGCCTTAAGCTCCCGCAGGGCCACGGCTTCTTCGTAACTGAGTTTACGCCACTCCTCGTAGGGGCCGGTCATCTGCTGGTCAAAGTTACCGTAGTATTCCTGCAGGGTATCGACAAACATGCGGTCGCGCTCGCGAATCTGGCGCACCCGCCCGAGCATGGGGTCGTTCTCGGCTGGCAGTCGCATCACCAGGTATTTTCCCTTGCGGTTTTTCTGCAGGTAGCCGTCAAAGGCATGCTCGGAAAAACTGCGGGCAAAGCGCAGCTCGGTTACCAGCCTGATATTTTCGCGATCTTTGGCCTGCAGCTTTTCCTGCTGCTCCAGTAAGTCGTTGGCGATGGTGTTATAGACGGCCTGGAAAGGGTCGTAGGCGCTGCGCGTGGTGACTCGGTAGGCGTAGCGGCTGGCAAAACCGGTATATTTCTTGTCCAGCCAGACGTAGCCGCGAGAGTCGGTGGCGGTGATTTCAAGCTCTAGCTCCTCACCGTCGGAATGCAGGATTTTGCCCTCTACCAGCAGGTCGGTGATCTGGCTGCCGTCTGGAACGACCCGCACCGCCCCCCAGGCACCACTTTCCTGCATGGCCGCGGATAGCAAACCGGGCATATAGAGGGATTCCGCTTTGCGCACTTCCGGGTAGATTCTGTCGTCGTTACCTTCATCGTAGTCGTCCAGGCCCGGGTCGAAAGTGACGATGCCGACATCCAGCAGCAGTTCTTCCGCCATTGCTGCGCTGGGCGTTTGGATGCCGGGCACGGAAGTGCTCTTTATGGATTGGTTGACACAGGCCCCCAATAACAGGCACAGGGAGAGGATGGTCAGTCGGCGCTGTAAAGTCACTATTCAATACCCTTGTACTTGCGATATTCATCCCATAACTTTTCCCGCACGGCGGGATCGGGCTCACGCATGGCGGCCTCGCGTAACTGTCTTGCCACGACATCATCGTCATTACCGCTGGGGATGTCGGTGGGTGGGGGATACTTGGCGGTATTCTGTGGCACATTGCTGCCTCCGGAGGGGCCGCCAATGCCTCCCCCGTAACCGCCAGCACTGTTAGTGCCTCCCTCCTCGGGGCTATAGCCGCCGGAACCCGCTGCTCCGCCTGCGGAAGAGGGCGACTTGACCGGGGCCTGCTCACGGCTGCTGCTTCGTTGTTCTGCTTCGGCCTCGAGAATCATGGTGTCAAAATCGCCGGTGCCCTGCTCCAGTTGTGCATCCAGGATGGCGACCTGCTCCGCCGGTGTTAAAGGACCTTGCCCGACGCCGCCGCCGGGGAAGCTGGAAGTGCCGCTGTGCCCTGTTTGGCCATAGCCACCGGTGTTGCCGCTACCGGACTGCCCGCCGGGATTGTTGCCGGTGTCATATCCCCCGCCTGCGGTGGAGCCTGTGCCAGCCTGGCCTGCGCCGCGACCGCCTGCTGCGCCCTCCCGGCTGGGCTCATCGCTGAGGTCGGGAAAGCTTTCGCCGCCGTTGCCGTTGCCCTCGCCAAAGCCGGGCTCGGCGTTGCCGCCAGCCTGGCCGCTGGCACCGTCTGTGGTGCCGCCGGTTTGTGCGCCGCTGTCGCCGCCGGCTGCGCCCCCTGGGTCACTGCCAGGAAACTCCGAATCATTGCCTGCGCTGCTGCCGTCAGCACTGGGCATTCCGCTCTCGCCCTCGCCCGTTCCGTCACTGGAGGAACTGCTACCGGATGCGCCTGCTGAGCCACCTGCAGAGGAACTGCTACCGGATTCGCCTCCTGAGCCACCTCCAGAGGAACTGGAGGGCGGACTGCTGCCCGGGCTTGCCGGCGGTGACGAACTGGGAGTAGAGGGGCTCTGGGGCTGGGGCGGGTTACTCGCCGAGGGGCAACCACATAGTAGCAGGCACAGGCATGCCAGCCCTCCCAACTTACCCAGGCGCATGGTGCTGCTATTGAATGCTAAATGCTTTGACAACTTTTTCAGTCTCTACAGCTTGCCCCGCTTCGAAACGCGGGCGGAATTTGGTTTTGCGCAATTTTTTCATCAGGCGAATTGCCCTGCCGTCCTGTTGTTCATTTTCATCCAGGCGTTCCAGGTCGATTACCCGACCTCGCTCGTTAACCCCGAATTCTAACAGGATATCAGCCCTTTCAGGCGTTGTAATGGGCGGCAGGGGCCACAGGCCGTCAATATCGGGCAGGACTACCGGCTCGCCAAATATCCGGGCGATAGTAGTTTGGGCATCATCTTGCTGCGCAAGTTCCGTCTGCGCTTCACTGTATGCCTCTACTGCGGCATCGTAGTTGCCGTGCCACAGGCGCCAGTCGCCCATCATTATGGTGGCTTGTGCAGCTGCCAACTCTTCCCCTGTGCGCTTATGTTCGATACCGTGAATGGCTGCTATCACCGCGTTGCCCTTCTGGTAACTCTGGGCCTGGTAGGCGGTAAAACGATGCAGGTTCTGGCGCGCACGAACATCGTCCCCGGCGCCCTGGTCACTCTCTTGCCATTGGTAATTGGAGATCAGGTATTGCGCCTGCAGCATGCCGTGCAGTGGCGGCAGCAGATCGGGTGAATTTTCCCCCGCGCGCGCGATCACGTCGTTCAGGGCGAGCCGGTAGAGATCCCACATATTCATCAGGCGGGTATATCTCTGGTCTCCCAGACCCAGTTGGTAGGCTTCATACTGCCAGTGGGCCTGTTGCAGGAAGGCGGCGGTCATGGCCTGGCCGCTGGTGATGCCATGCGTCTGTACACGATACAGGTAGCTGTGACGTTCGTCTGCCAGGGGGTAGTTCCGTGCGGCGATATGGCTGGCGATCTCGCCCTGCAACAGGGGAATCTGTGCTGTGCTGTACAGGCCCTCGTTGACGCGGGTCAGGTGTATACCGCGCTTGAACACGCTGATGGCCTCCTCATGCCGCCCTTGCGACTGCAGTGCCAGAGCCATGCCCAGCAGTGCTTCCCCCAACCCGGCGCCATAGGCCCCCTGGGTGGATTCAATTGTGGCAATGGCGTCTTTATAGGCCCTCTCGTTAACCGGGCTAGCGGTATTGGCAGCGGCTGCCTCTTGCCCGGCGCTGGCCGCAAAGGCTGCCAGGACAAGGGCACAGCACAAACTGTGCAGCAGGCATACGGGAGCAGAGAGTTTGTTCATCAGGAGCGCCAGGGTCGAAACGGAGTCTGGATACCGCGTTTTCGTTGCATTTCAGTAGTCGACAAGTATATACATTCCTGGCGTCGGCGGACAAAATACCCGGCCACGGCCGTATCGGTCCTGTGGGGATGTGCAATGGCGAGCCCGGGAGGCCCATGAAGCAGTTTGAACTAGACAGCGCTGTCGAGCGACTCGAAGACAATCTTTACCGTGGTGAATTGGTAGAGGGATGGCGCGTGGGGGCGGTGCCCAATGGCGGCTATGTGCTGGCCGTGGCGGGGCGAGCCCTGCGCGATGCGCTGCCACACAAGGATCCACTGTCGGTAAACGCATTTTATCTCGCGCCCACTGTGCTGGGCCCGATTGAGTGCCAGGTTGAAGTGCTGCGTAGCGCCCGCAGTACCAGTTTTGCCCAGGTTAAAATGTTCCAAGCGGGTGAGCTCAAGGTGCAGGTCACCGCAGCCTACACCGATCTGGACCGGTTGCAGGGCGAAAGCTGGTCTGCAATCGCCAGGCCGGAGTGCCCAGCATGGGACGACTGTGAGCCCTCTGGAGATAAGGGGGTTGAGTTCCGCCAGCGAGCTGAATTGCGCCTGGTCTCGGGCGGGGAAGTATTCAGTGAGCGTAAGACCAATGGTAGTGGTGAATTTTGCGGCTGGGTGCAGCTCCGGGACGGCAGCGCCCCGGACGTGATATCGCTATTGATGTTTGCCGACTCCTTCCCGCCACCCATATTCACAGTGTTTGGACCGGTGGGCTGGGTGCCCACGGTGGAATTGACGGTGCAGGTGCGGGCACATCCGGCACCTGGCCCGCTGCAGGTCCGTTTCGCTACGCGCCACATGACCAGCGGTGTGGTCGAGGAGGATGGTGAATACTGGGATAGTAATGGCCAGCTGGTGGCCATCAGTCGCCAGACCGCGAAATTCCGCCTGGCCCAGGGTATTTAGCCGGGCGCGCGATTTTTCAGTAGCCAGCTACCCAGCCGCCGCGCCGCCGGGTATCTGTGGCGCCGTACAACCAGCCGTCTTCCATCATGATCGAATTGGTACGCCCTGAGGTGCGCTCGCCCACCTTGACCGCGTGGCCCATGTAGCGCAGCAATTTGATGGTATCCGGGCTGAATCCGCGCTCCATATTCAACTGGTCTGGCTGCCACTGATGGTGGATCCTGGCCTCAGCTGCCGCGGTAGCGATATTCATATTGAACTCCATGGCGTTGAGCAGTGTTTGTAGCACGGTGGTAATGATGACGCTCCCGCCGGGGCTGCCAGTGGCCAGCCACGGTTTGCCATCGCGGAAGGCGATAGTGGGGCTCATGGAAGACAGGGGGCGTTTTCCCGGTTCGATTTTGTTGGCCTCTCCCTGCACCAGGCCGTAGGCATTGGGCATGCCTGGACGCGCTGCGAAGTCCGCCATTTCGTTATTGAGCAGCATACCGGTGCCGGGCACTGCTATGTGTGATCCGAAGCTGAAGTTCAGGGTATAGGTGTTGCTCACCACATTACCGAAGCGGTCCGCCACGCTGTAGTGTGTTGTTTCGGTGCTTGCAGCACGCAACTTTCTTCCCGGGGCTATATCCGCCGACGCTGTCGCTTGCGCGCTGTTTATTACTTGTCGCTGGCGAGCGGCATAGGATTTGCTGGTTAGCTCGGCAACGGGTACCTCGAAGAAATCCGGGTCGGCCAGGTACAGGCTGCGATCGGCATAGGCCAGTTTCATACTCTCCGCCAGGTGATGAACGTAGGCCGCTGAGTTGTGTCCCATGGCCTGCAAATCAAAGCCTTCCAGGATGTTGAGCATCTGCACGATGTGCACACCACCGGAAGAGGGCGGGGGGGCAGAAACCACTTCAAACTGCCGGTAGGTGCCGCGCACAGGTTTGCGTTCAATGGCCATGTAGTGCGCCAGGTCCCGCGCCGTGATCAGGCCGCCACCAGCCTCCATGTCCGCAGCAATGCGCCTGGCCACTTCTCCGGCGTAAAAACCGTCAGCACCTTCTTTTTGAATCTGCTCCAGGGTCCAGGCCAGGTCGCGCTGGTACAGGGTCTCGCCCACATCGTAGGCAGTGCCATCCGGCTGTAGAAACAATTTTGCCGCTGCGGGGTTTTTTCGCAGTTGTGCGGCCCGCGCGCTGATTTCATAGTGCAGGGCAAAGGATACCATCATCCCCTCCCGGGCCAGTTTGATAGCGGGAGCCAGGACTTGCTCGCGGCTCATGGTGCCATATTTTTCCAGCGCGTAAAGCAGGCCGGCGACAGTACCGGGAACGCCAGCGGACTGGTGGCTGAAGTATTCGCGCATGCGGTCCACATTGCCGGCCGTATCCAGGAACATGTCGCGACTGGCTGCGGCAGGCGCTGCCTCGCGGTAATCGATAAGAGTCTGTCGATCTTTCTCCGCCAGGTGGATGAGCATAAAGCCTCCGCCAGCCAGGTTGCCGGCCCGGGGATAGGTCACCGCCAGGGCGAAACCAGTGGCGACTGCGGCATCCACGGCATTACCGCCGTCCTGCAGAATTTGCGCGCCCACTTCCGAGGCCAACTGCTCCGGGCCAACCACCATGCCGTGGCGAGCTACCACCGGCAGGAAGCGCTCGCTGTAATTAATTATCGGATCATGGCCGGCAGCGTGATCGGCTGTGCTGACGGCAGCGGTTTTTGGCACCGCGGCAGGTTGCTCGGTGCTGGCGCAGGCCAGGAGGCTGCTGCAGACAACAGCCAGCGCCGGAAATGTTCGCCAGAAAGACTTCACGTTATTGTGCCCCTGCAATCGAAAAGCAGACTTTAACTGTTTTCCCGGACAACGCATACTCGCAGCAGTGAGAGCCGGCTAGAGGATGTGCCATGGACGCATTACAAAAAGAACTTGAACGGCGCTGGCGCCGCATGTTTGTCGCACTGACGTCGGGGGATGATGTGCCTCCCGCCATGCGCCTGCGTACTGAGGGTATGATGGAAGCCGCAGTGTTGCTGGAATGCGCCGCGCCTGCCGCACTGCAGCGGGCTATGGATGACTGCTATCGGGCTGTTTGCGGGGAGGCCATCGCGCAACAGTTCGGTGACGACTGGCAGGATTTCTTTCCCTTTCCCCAGATACCGGCCATGGGCAGGCGAGCCCCGGTTTATCCCAGCACCAGGGACTGATTCCGGTCGGGGCCTATGGTCACTGCAAGGAATTAGCCTATTGCGGCTCACGCCACATAAACCAGGCTTTGGGGCCATGCCTTGACACGGCTTCTTCGGCAATCACTTCAAAACCGTGACGCTGGTACAGGGGCACGTTGATTATGTTGGAGCTTTCCAGGTAGGCGGGCATACCCTTTTCGTCACAGATGCTGGTGCCCTTCTTCAGCAGCGCGGCGCCAATACCCTGGCCCTGGTCGCGCTGGCGGCAGCCTATAAACTGCAGGTAGTAGTGGGGATCCTTGGGCAGGTGTTTGGCGAACACCGCGTGCTGCTGGTGGATGCGCCAGAGGATACCTGGACCCTTATACAGCAGGAGCTGGAAGACCAGCTTGAGTAGTGCCATGCGCGGCGGGATTTCGAAGCGCTCCTGCGGCGGTAACCACAGGGCAGCGGCGCGTCCTGCATCTTCCATGTGCATGATGCCCCGGGGGATATACACGTCCTTGATAACCAGGCGGAAAAAGTCGGGATGTAGCTGTTTGCGGGGGAATACCCAGTTGAATATGGGATCGTCGGCGAAGCTGTCGCTGAGAGTGTCGACGAGTGTGTCCAGGTCGCCCGATTCGGCATCGCGAATGGTCGGTAAGGTATTCATCTGCTGCGACTTTGCCTCTACATGGTCGGACCGCTACTATAGATGCTCCATAGCGTAGCAGGGTTTGACGGTGCGATACGAGGATTTCCGACGCGAATACACGGCTGGCGGGCTCACCCGGGAGATGCTCGACGACAGCCCGTTGGCCCAGTTTGAAAGCTGGCTGGAGCAGGCCGTGCGTGCGGGTCTGGAAGACCCCACCGCCATGGTGTTGGCTACCGTCGATGAGCTGGGCCTGCCCTGGCAGCGCATCGTGTTGCTCAAGGGAATGTCTGACGGGGGCTTCGTGTTTTATACTAATCACGGCAGTGACAAGGCCGTGGCGATTGCCCGGGAGCCGCGGGTATCCCTGCATTTTCCCTGGAACGAACTCGATCGACAGGTGATTATTGCTGGCGTGGCCGAGAAAATGGGCCACCTGGAATCCGCCAGTTATTTTATCACTCGCCCGCGCGAGAGCCAGATCGCAGCCTGGGCCTCCCGCCAGAGCCGGCCCATTGGCGCCCGCGCCCTGCTGGAAAAACAGGCGCATATTATCCGCGAGAAGTTTGGCAAGGGGGAGATTCCCATGCCGGACTTCTGGGGGGGCTACCGGGTGGTACCCCGGCGCATCGAGTTCTGGCAGGGCGGTGAGAACCGCCTGCACGACCGCTTCCTGTATAGTCGGGATGAGCGCGACGAGTGGGGAATAGAACAGTTACAGCCTTAATTGCAGCAACGAGAATTACAGCAACGAGTGGTATTGAACTATGATCAGCAAGGCACAATTAGAGGGAACCTGGCAGCTGGAGTCCTGGGCAGTTGGCTATTCCGACCGGGATAATTTCACCTACCCCTATGGAGAGGACCCCCAGGGCTTATTGCTATACACCGCCGATGGATGGATGAGCGCTTCCATCAGTCGCAGCGACAGGGCGTTGTTGCCCCCGGATGTCAGCTTTCGCAAGCTTGAGGAGAGTGTGCGTGCTGCGGCGTTTACCTCCTATTTCCACTATGCGGGACGTTATCGCGTGGTGGAGGGTGACGTCATACATTATGTCACCCAGAGCCTGAACCCCAATTTCCCCGGCACCGAGCAACTGCGCCATGCGGAACTGGACGGCCAGACACTGGTGCTGAGCGGTAAGGACCAGGTGGGAGAAATCACCCGTTTCCACTCGCTGGTGTGGCACAGGCTGGAGGCCACCCAGGAGCACGAGCTGATCGACAGCGAGTAGCCTGGCGCAGCTGTTGGCGGCGCAGGCGTTGTGCGGCTCGCTGCAGAAGCCCTGGTCTTACTGACCCGCCCGACGCTGGGTGAAATAGCGCGGCTCCTCCTCTATCCCCAGCAGGATGCGGCGTATCATGTCCAGGCCGGCGGCCGCGATCATGGTCTGGAACAGGCCGCGCTCCACTGGCCAGCACAGACAGCGTGTGCGAATGTTATTGCGCTCGCCCCAGGCCAGCCACACTGTGCCGACCGGTTTTTCCTCAGTACCCCCGTCCGGGCCAGCAATGCCCGATACGGCAATCGCATAGTCTGCGCCAGCCCGTTCCATGGCGCCCTCGGCCATCTGCACCACCACCTCTTCGCTGACTGCGCCGTGTTCGGCCAGGGTTTCCTCGCTAACTCCAAGGACCGTATGTTTGATGGCGTCGGCGTAGGTAACGAAGCCCGCGTGGAAGCCGTCCGAGGAACCGGGGATACGGGTGAGCATGGAGGCAATCAGGCCGCCGGTACAGGACTCCGCAGTCGCCAGCGTGGCCCCGCGCTCGCGCAGCAACTGTAATACCCGTTCCGCCAATAGCGTGTCGCCTTCGCCGATAATATGGTCGCCGAACAACTGCTGTAGTTGCTGCTGGCAGTGCTCGCGCGCTTGCAGCGCTGAACTTTTATCGATGCTGAGTTTGATTTCCATCTGCGGTGCGCCGGCGCGGAAGCCCAGTTCCACCTCGGCCGGCCAGTCGCTGGCATGGTCGCTGATAATTTGCTGTGCGGTGGATTCCCCCAGGCCGAAGGTTTGCAGGCGCAGGATACTGCGTTCCACCGGATGCTGTAGCTTACTCGCCAGGTCGGCGACGATACCGTCCAGCATGGCAGCCAGTTCCCCGGGGACTCCCGGGGTGCAGATCACACGGCATGCTCCCAGTGCCAGCTCGAAACCGACGGCGCTGCCAATGGGGTTGTCCACGATGCTTGCCCCGGCGGGCAACATGGCCTGTTTCAGGTTGGCGGCGTTCAGCATCAGGTTACGCTTACCGCACCATTGTTGCAGATGTGCCACTGCGGTGGGGTGCTCTGCAAGGGGGACACCTGCCACCGCCGCCAGTATTTCTGCAGTCAGGTCATCGACGGTGGGCCCCAGTCCGCCATTGACGATCACCAGGTCCGCGTCGGCGGCCATGCTGGCCAGCTCTGACTTGAGCAGCTCGACGTCGTCTCCTACCGTCACCTTGCGATGTACGCCAATGGCCAATTCACTGAGGCGTCGGGCGATCAGCGCAGAGTTGGAGTCCACGGTGTCACCGCTCATGATCTCGTTGCCGGTGAGTAGAAGCTGTACTTTAAGAGTGGGGCTTGTCATCTGTTTCTCATCTGTAATAGGGCAGGGTGTAAGCATAGCGCCAATGCTTTTGCCAAGGCAAAGTGCTATCGTTCAAATTGCATGCCTGAAGCTGTAGACATTGTTCTCTACCAAGGCAGCCGGTGTTGTAGAAGGAGCACGCATTGCCCAATATCAGTTTCTGCCCCGAGTGTGGCGGCCCCCTGCTGCCGCACCTGGTGGGCGGTGAGCAGCGCAATCACTATTTCTGCCAGCGCTGCCAGGCGCCCCATTATAATCACCCGATGATCGTGGTGACCGCTTTTGTCGCCCATGCTGATCGCCTGCTGTGGGTGCAGCGCGACCTGCAACCGCAGCGGGGCAAGTGGGCCATTCCCGGGGGTTTCCTGGAAAATGGTGAAACCCTGGCGGAGGGTGCAGCGCGGGAACTGCATGAGGAGGCGGGCATCCTGCTGCAGCCAGGCCAGTTGCAGTTGTACATGACGGGCACAATTACCTTTATTAACCAGGTTTATGTGGGGTTTCGCGCCACGGTAGATACCGTCAATTGTGACCCGGGGGTGGAATCCATGGACTGCCGGTTTTACACCCGGCAGGATTGCCCCTGGGACGAGGTGGCCTATCCCCAGGTCAACGATTCTATCCTGCAGGCCTACGACGACCTGCAGAGCGGCACCTTTGAGGTGTGGCAAGCGGAAATGACGGAGAGTCGTTACGAATTGCGCCCGGTGTCGCAATCCCCCGGCTAAACGCCTGCGCTACTAGAATCCTCCATGTTTTGCCAGGTATTCCAGCTCGTCGGGGCTGGATGGTCGCTGCAGTATTGTGTTGCGATGGGGAAAACGCCCGAATTTGACAATGACATCCCGGTGGGCGATCGCATAGCGGGTAAATCCTGCCATCTGTTCGTCCCCTGTAATAGCCGCCAGTTCCTCGAGCAGGGTGACACATTCTTGCTGCACCTCCAGATCCTCACAGTGCTCCAGTGGCAGGTACAGGAACACCTGGTGAATAGCGGGCAAGCGCTGGTGGCGACCGCTGGCGATGGTCTGTTGCGCCAGTGCCAGTGCCCGGGTGTCGCCGCTAAAGGCCGCCGGGCTGCCCCGGTGAATATTGCGGCTGAACTGGTCAAGCAGAATGACCAGGGCCAGCAGGCCCCGATCAGTCCCTGCCCAGTGGTCCAGTTCTCCGGCCAGTGCCAGTTCCAGCCAGGACCCAAAGTGAGCCCGGCAATACTCGTCGGTGACCGGGTCGGCCTTGAACCACAGGGCGTGCTGCGCAGCTGCACTCATACCATTGTCGTGCAGTGGCCCGAACCAGTAGTCGTGAATGTTATCGATGCAGTCAGTCATGCCAGGTACTCCCGGTTTGGCTCCGATATGTTAAAGTGCGCGTCTATTTTTTATCAGCATAACGGAAAAATCACATGGCATTACAACCTGAAACTGAATTGAACACCGATGAGCAAAAGGCCAGCTACGGCTTTGGGCTGCAGTTTGGCGAGCAGTTGCGTCGCAACGGCTTTGACGGGCTGGAGCTTGATGCGGTGCTCGCCGGTGTGCAGCACTGGTATAACCAGGGCCAGTCGGTACTGACTGATGAAGAGATCAACCCGAGCTACCAGCTGATACAGGCACGCGAGCAGGCCAAGGCAGCGGAAATGGGGGAAAAGCGGCAGCAGCTGGCGGAGCAGTTTATGACCGCCAATGCCGCACGCGAAGAAGTATCCACTACCGACAGCGGATTGCAGTATGAGGTGCTCGAAAGCGGTAGCGGCGACAAGCCCGGGCCGCAATCCAACGTGGTGACTCACTATCACGGCACGCTGGTGGATGGCACCGTGTTTGACAGTTCCGTGGAGCGGGGCGAGCCGGCCGAGTTTGGTGTGCACCAGGTGATCCCAGCCTGGACCGAAGCCCTGCAGATGATGTCGGTGGGCGATAAGTGGCGCATCGCCTGTCCGCCGCACCTGGCTTACGGTGAGCAGGGTGCCGGCGATGGCATTCCGCCCAACACCGCCCTGGTGTTTGAAATTCACCTGATCGCCGTCAAGGACTGATAACAGGTGCCGGCCAACATCAACCTGCCGCGTATCCTGCGGGTCGGGGCCGGCGCCAGTAAAGAATTGCTGGCCACTCTGGCTGAACTGGGGCTCGCGCGGCCCCTGCTGATAACCGACCCTTATATGCTTGAGTGCGGCTACAGCGCACGCCTGCAGGCAGCGCTGGAACAGGCGCATGTGGCGTACGGCCTGTTCAGCGACTGTGTTCCCGATCCCACCACTGACAGTGTTTACGCGGCCCTGGCCGTGCTGCGCGCAGGAGACTTCGACTGTGTTGTCGCCCTGGGTGGCGGCAGCTCCCTGGATACGGCCAAGGCAGTTGCCGTGCTGGCGGAACATGGCGGCATCATGCGTGACTACAAGGTGCCCCACACGGTGGCCTCCGGGTTGCCCATCGTCGCTATTCCCACCACCGCCGGCACCGGGGCGGAAGTTACCCGGGTAGCGGTGATTACCGATACAGATACCCAGGAAAAAATGTTGTGCATGGGCCTGGGGCTGATGCCAGTGGCTGCCCTGGTGGACTATGAGCTCACTCTGACCATGCCCTACCGGCTTACCGCTGACACCGGCATTGATAGCCTGTGCCATGCCCTGGAAGCTTATGTCAGTCGCAAGGCCAACCCCTTTACCGACAGCGTGGCGCTGACTGCCATGCGCGCTATAAACCAGAATATACGCACCGCCTGTGACGAACCTGGCAACATTGAGGCGCGGGAGGCGATGATGCTCGCCGCCACCCAGGGAGGTATTGCCTTCGCCAATGCCTCGGTGACCCTGATCCACGGTATGAGCCGGCCTGTGGGGGCGCTGTTTCATGTTCCCCACGGCTTGAGTAATGCTATGTTGTTGCCGGAGGTCACGGCCTGGTCTGTTGGCCACGCCTCTTCCCGTTACGCCCATTGCGCGCGATTTATGGGCATGGCCGGTGAGTCTGACAACGACCAGGTAGCCTGTGCCAAGCTGGTGGAAGGGCTGCGTACCTTGACCGCGGATCTGTCTGTGCCGGGCCCCGGGGAGTTTGGTATCCCGGAGCAGGACTGGTTCGACTCCCTGCAGCTGATGGCGGGTCAGGCCCTGGACTCGGGTTCGCCCGCCAATAATCCGCGGGTACCGGTGGCCAAAGAGATTGTGGAGCTTTATCGGCGCGTCTGGTAGTTCCTTGATGCGGCTCAAATTTTGCGGACACAATGTAAAAAATCGACGGCAATTTAGCGCCTCAGCTTACATTGCCACGCCCCATTGTTTACACTACACAATCATCGTTTATCTCATTCCTCGTTGGGCTTTCTGCTTATGAAACGTGTTGTATTTAATCAAAAAGGCGGGGTCGGCAAGACCAGTATTACCTGTAACCTGGCAGCTATTGGTGCGGCCATGGGCTACCGTACCCTGGTGGTGGACCTGGATGTACAGGGCAATGCCACCCACTACCTGGTGGGGGAAATCGACGCGGATGAGTTTCCGGCGGAAGCGCAGGGCGTAGCGGGTCTGTTCAAGCAGACCGTGGGCTCACGCAAGATGCGCCAGAACCCCGATTCCTTCGTCTGGGAAACGCCCTACGAAAACCTGTTCCTGATGCCCTCCAGCCCCGCGTTGTCGGCTATGGAAAAAGAACTGGAATCCCGCTACAAGATCTACAAGCTGCGGGACGCCCTGGAAAAACTCGATGACGAGTATGACCGGGTCTATATAGACACCCCGCCCAACTTTAATTTTTATTCCAAATCGGCGTTGATAGCGGCAGATTCGCTGCTGATTCCCTTTGATTGCGACAGTTTCGCCCGGCAGAGCCTGTATTCCCTGATGGATAACATCGGCGAACTGCAGGAAGACCACAACCCGGATCTGGCAGTTGAGGGCATTGTGATCAACCAGTTCAATTCCCAGGCGCGTTTACCCGGCGAGTTGGTGGCGGAGTTGCAGGAAGAAGGCCTGCCGGTGTTTGGCTCCTACCTGAACAGTTCGGTGAAAATGAAAGAATCCCATCGGGATCACCGGCCACTGATCGATATGGCCCCCAGCCATAAGCTGACAGGGCAATTTCTGGACCTGCACGCGGAATTGGAAAGAACCCTGGCTAAAGCGGCGGCCTGAGTCTCTCAAGGCCTCTTTACTCTGAGGGGCCGAAGGACAATCAAGTATATCCATATAAGACTAGGTTATTTGTAACTCCCTTTTTGATTCTATAAAGTTCGCACCCTGAATATCCAAAATCTGGTATGTGGCTCCATGGAACTGGACCTGGACAGTGTTAATGCTTCTCTGCGCGATGCCAGTGGTATCGAGGTGGTGCAGTGGGCGCTGGGTTTAGGTGGTAAAACCATTGCCACCACCAGTATGGGCCGCAATGCTGCGGTGATGCTGCACCTGGTGAGCCAGGTTGACAAGAGCCTGCCAACGATCTGGGTAGATACCGGTTACAACCTCCGGGACACCTACGTGGTAGCGGAACGGTTGATCCGCGACCTGCAAGTGAATGTCGAGGTTTATTCGCCGCAAATGACCTCTGAGCGGCGCAATGCCATTATGGGCGGTATACCCACTGTGGATGAAGAGGAGCGCCACCAGGACTTCACCCAGCAGGTGAAACTGGAGCCTTTTGCACGGGCACTGGACGATTACCAGCCTGAAATCTGGCTGACTGGCATTCGCCGGGAAGAGACGGAGCACCGCAAGGGCCTGGATATTGTATCCATGGACCACCGCGGTATCATCAAGGTCGCTCCGCTCTTTTACTGGTCAGAGGAGCAGGTAGAGGATTATATGGAGCAGTTCGAGCTGCCCAGCTGTAAGCACTACTTTGACCCCACCAAGGTACACGATGGTCGTGAGTGCGGCCTGCACACCGCTGCCTGAGCGGCAAGCTATGCCTGCTTGCTAGCCCATCACGAACCCTACGCCAAGGGCGAGAAGAATAGTAAATACCAGAAAGCCACCGACCACGGTTGCCAGGCGACGCATGATGCGCTGGTCCTCGTCGGTTTGTTCCTGTAGCAGATGCTGAGTCATGGCGATGCTCCTGTTATATTTTTATGGATACTTTCCAGAAGAACACAATGGCGTAATCCGCAGGTGGATGCATTGACGTGGATCAAGCGCTTTGGTCGGGGTCGACCGGATCTGCGTTATACTGCCAGTATCAGGAGGGCGCCATGAAATCTGTGGTTTGGATGACAACGCCGTTGCCCGTTTCGCCGTGTTTCGGCCGGCCTCTTCGCGTGTTGCTCCTGGTGTATCTTTTTACTCTGCTAACTGGCTGCGGCGCGAGTTTCAACAGCCGTCGCATGGTCAGTGATTTACCCCCCTTGCAACTGGAAGACCGTACCGTCGAGATCGCCGAGGTGGCCGCACGCGTGCCCACCCCGGACCTGTTGGCGGTAGACCCGCAGATGCGCGAGTTTGTGCAGCTTTATACCGGGGATATCCGCCACCCGCGCCAGCGCCTGCTGGTACTGCACCGCGCCATAAGCGGCAGCGCTACCCTGGGTATCGACTACGACCCGGTGGCCGGGGGTACAGCCAGCCAGGTGTTTCATCGCGGTACCGCCAACTGCCTGTCCTACGCTTCCCTGTTTACTGCGCTGGCCAGAGAGGCGGGCCTGGATGCAGGCTACCAGTGGCTGGACGTGCGCCCCCAGTGGACGCGCCAGGGAGAGCGGGTGATGGTGCGCATGCATGTCAACGCACTCGTCGAAATCGGCCCGATGAACCAGTTTATGGTGGATATCGACCCGCTGGAATCGCGCGATATCGCTGGCTCCCGGCGGCTCAGCGATGATGATGCCAGTGCTCTTTACCACAGCAATATCGCTATGCAGGCACTGGCTACCAACGACCTTGAGCAGGCCTGGTTGCAGGCTGTGCGAGCCCTGCAACTGAGTCCCTCAATGGCGCACCTGTGGATCAACCTGGGCGCTATCTATCGCGTCGCCGGCCAGTATCGGGGGGCCGAGAACAGCTATCAGCATGCACTGCTGCTGGACCCGCTGGAGCGCTCCGCGATGAATAACCTGGCGGTGCTCTACGGTATCGAGGGACGCCGCGAGGAGCATGCCTACTGGGAGCGACAGGTGGCCCGCTACCGGCAGGACAATCCCTACTACCACGCCTGGCTGGGGGAGCAGGCCTATGAGACCGGGGACTGGCGGGTTGCGGTCGGGTATTACGAACGGGCCTTGGCATTGGCGCCCGGGGACAGCCGCTTGCTCTACGCCCTGGGCCTGGCGCATGTCGAGCTGGGTGAAACTGACCTGGCCTCCAATTACCTGCAGCGCGCCATAGAGACCGCGACCTTGCGTGCAGATATCAATACCTACCAGACGGAGCTCAGCCGGGTGCAGGGTGGTGAGCGCGTGGGCAGCTAGGGGTCGATGCGAATGTAGGCCCGGCGCCCCATTTTCCCGGTCAAGGTAGAGAAAAAATCCCCCATTTTCATTTGCCAGCCGTATTTGGCTCGCAGGGCCGCCAGGGCCGTTTTCTCGTCTGCCGGGGATTCCAGCACATAGGCCGCAGTGTCCAGCCATTCTCCCATCAGGGTGCCGCGCACAGTGCAGGCGGCGACGCGCGATTCGCTGAAGTTACGCAGGCGCTTTACCTTGCCCGCATTGCCGGCGGAAAAGACATAGTAGCTGCCCTTGTGCGGGGCGAACCAGACGGGCGTGGCGACCCAATCCCCGGAGCGCTTGCGGGTGGCGAAACTGATGTAACTGCCGCCTTCCAGAAAGTCTGTTTCGTTGGCGTCCATATAAAATCCTGTATGCTTGGTGCATTGCATTAGAGCAATGCTGGGTGACCACTGTTGTCATTAAATCCTTAATTGCCCCGGGTCACAATAGCTGCAAGCTGACATCAGAAGGAAATCAGATATGAGTCAATTCGACGCAACATCCACAACCGACGAAGTCATTCAGGGAATTTCGCTGGCGGGCAAACTGGCTGTGGTCACCGGGGCATCCTCCGGCCTGGGCGTGGAGACTTCCCGCGTGCTCGCCGGCGCCGGGGCAGCGGTATTGATGATAGCCCGGGACGAGGAGAAATTGGCAGCTGCGGCGGACAGCTTGCGCCACGCTCAGCCCGGCGCGCAACTGTATACCCAGTGCCTGGACCTGGCTGATCTCGACAGCGTGCGTAGCGCGGCGGCGAAAATCCTCGCTGACCATCCGCAGATTCACTTGCTGGTCAACAATGCCGGTGTGATGGCCTGCCCGCTGATGCGCACAGCCCAGGGTTTTGAAATGCAGTTTGGCACCAATCATGTGGGGCATTTTCTGCTCACCTGCCTGCTGGCGCCAGCGTTACTGGCCGGCGCACCGGGACGGGTGGTCAACCTGAGCTCCGCGGGGCACAAGTTCGCCCCGTTCAATTTCGATGACCCGAATTACAGTGAGCGGGAATACGAAAAATGGCCGGCCTACGGTGAATCCAAGACCGCCAACGTCCTGTTCACTGTCGGCCTTGATCAGCGCCTGCGCGACCGCGGAGTGCGGGCCTTTGCAGTGCACCCCGGGGTGATTATGACCGAGCTTAGCCGGCACATGGTCGAGGCTGATTTCGAGTCACTCAGCGCTAAAACCCCCACCGGCGAGGAGCTGGTCTTTAAATCCGTGGAGCAGGGCTCAGCGACCTCTGTATGGGCCGCTACATCGGCGGATCTGGACGGAAAAGGCGGTATTTATCTGGAAAATTGCCAAATTGCCCTGCCTGCGGTGCAGGGTTCCAATAGTGGAGTAGAATCATATGCTACAGATGCAGCGGCTGCGGAGCGTCTCTGGACTTTATCCGAGGACCTCGTAGGTCAGTCGTTTGCGCTTTGACTGTGCAAGGGGACTCTATGAAATTACGTTTTACTTCTACCATGGCTGCCGTACTGGCGGGTTTTATCGCTATGGCGCCAATGCTGCCCACCCGGGCAGATGACAAGGCCATGATTGACACCAATACCAAACGGGCGCTGTCCTGGTTGCGCACTTCCGGTGATGATACGGCTGACCTGCTGGAGCGCGCTGCTGGCGTGCTGGTCTTTCCGGATGTGGTGGAAATGGGCTTTGGTGTCGGCGGCCAGTTTGGTGAGGGTTCCCTGGTGGTCGATGGTGAAACCGTTGGTTATTACGCCACGGCCGGCAAAAACTTCGGTATGGGCGCTGAGGCGGACTACAAGGCGGAAGTCATTCTGTTTATGACCGATGAGGCCTTGCAGTCGTTTCGCGAAACTCGCTCGTGGAAAGTAGGTGAGCATTGGGTGGTACCGGTGGCTACCGGGACTTCGGATAGCATCAAGGTGATTGGGCCTACTGACCCTATGGTTGGGTTGATCTTTTCTGAGGATGGGCTGGTTTCTGACCTTGGGTTGGATGGTAGTCGGATTACTCGTATTGCGCGGTAGGTTTTTTCCGGGCTCCCCGGTCCGGGCAAGGAGGGGCTTCCCCACAGGACCCGCCGTGGACCCATCCATGGGGGCTTGAGCTCGGCGTCCTGCCTCGCAC